>JADHWM010000008.1 GCA_016783485.1 Candidatus Bathyarchaeota archaeon | reverse complement strand
GTGAGGCATGGGTTCTTCTCTGTTGACGGCGATCATGTGAGTTTTGAGTTTGGTCTACTCGTGTGTGGGGGAAGCGGCTGGTTGAAAAGCATCTCATCGGCCCTAAAACCTATAATTATTGAAAGGGCCTGCGCGCGACACCGGCAACGAAAGAACGACAAACCCACACCAAAACAAACCAGTACCCAACCCACCTGCAAAAACAACCCAAAACCACAAAGGAACCCCCCCAAACACCCCAAAGGACCCACAGACCCCCACACAAGCAAACCAGTAGCTGAACAGTAGCAAAAACAGTACCAAAACACACCCAAAAGAACCCCCCAAACACCTCCAAATCAAAAAACAAAACAAAAAAACCCCAAAAAACCAACACATAAAAAAGGGGGCCCCCCACAACCACGGCGGCCCACCCCTTCTCCCCGAGCTACATCAGGGCCCTGCTCTCCACCCTCTAGCCTCAGTACCCCAGCTTCTCCCCGACGAGGACCACGGTGAGGGGGGTCCTCCTGGGCCTCCTGTGGATGATGGTGGTGACGTTGCAGATCCGCCCCGGGGCGAGGCAGTCGTCGCACTCTCCCGTCTCGGCGCACGGGGTCTTGGGGTGGAGCCTCCTCGCGTTCATGGGGGCGGCGATGTTGCTCGCCCTCCAGAGCCCCTCCTCCAGGTCCCCGGTGATCTTGTTCACCCCCGCCACGACGATGACCTTCTTAGGCCCGAAGATCATCGCGGCGACCCTCTGCCCCGTGCCGTCGATGTTCACGAGCTCCCCGGTCTCGGTGACTGCGTTGGTGCCCGTGATGAAGACGTCGGAGTTGATGTGAGTACGCCTGATCTCCATGACCTCCTCCGGGGACGCCCCCTCATTCCCCGCCTTCCAGTGGTCCGCGAGGGTCACGTCCCGCTTCTCCAGGGCGTCCACCAGCCCCATCTCCCTCAGGGTCACGGAGCCCCCGATACCCACCGTCGCCCCGTCGGGCACCATCTCGAGGACCCCGGCGAGGGCCTCCTCTGCAGTAGGATAGAATATAACGTCGAAACCGTTTCTCTCGAGAGCGTTCAGGGTGTTCTCGACCTTGAGCTTCTCGTGCCACTCCCTTGCCTCCATCAAACCGATCACCGAGCCTGAAATGCCTTCCATCGCTTAAAACCTGTGGCCTCGGAGCCTCGTTAATCCTTAGTATATGGTCGCCCCAGTTCTCATCGTGAGAGTTATTGTCCTGGATAGGTTTGAGGGAGGGGCGCCTCCACAAGAAGTTTGACGGAGACGCCAGCGAGTACATCTACGGGAGAAGGGCCTGTGAGCAGAGGGAGCTCTTCGACGCCCACATCTGGATGCACAAGGCCCACGTGGTGATGCTCGCGGAGCAGGGCTCCATCCCCACGGGGCAGGCCACGGAGATCCTGCGTGCCCTCAGGGGGATCACCGCCGGGGACGTGGAGCTGGACCCCCGCCTCGGGGACGTCTATACCAACACGGAGCGCCACCTCATCGGGATGATCGGGGAGACGGCGGGCGCGATGCACACCGGGCGGAGCAGGAACGACCTCAGCGCCACCGCGGCCCGGATGACCACCCGGGTCAAGCTCGAGTCCGTCATCGAGGCGGCCCTGAAGCTCCAGAGGACCCTCATCGCGAAGGCCCGCGCCCACCTGGAGACCATCATGCCCGGCTACACCCACCTCCAGCACGCCCAGCCCATCACCTTCGCCCACTGGGCCATGGCCTACAGCGACTTCCTCGCCCACGACATCCAGCGCCTCGAGGACACCCTGAAACGCACCAACCTGAACACCCTGGGGGCCGCCGCCCTCGCGGGCACGGGGCACAGGATAGACAGGTACAGGACCACCGACCTCCTAGGCTTCGACGGCATCCTGGAGAACAGCCTCCAGTGCGTCTCGAGCAGGGACTACCTCCTGGAGGCGGTCTTCGGGCTCACCCTCATGATGGGCACCCTGAACAGGATCCACGAGGACGTCTTCATCTGGACCACCGACGAGTTCGGGATGGTGGAGCTCGACGACGCCTTCGCCGGGACCAGCAGCATCATGCCCCAGAAGAAGAACCCGCTGCTCCAGGAGACCGTCCGGGGGAGGGCGGCCCACCAGATCGGGAGGGTCACCGCCGCCCTCGCCGTCTTCAAGGACCTCCCCATGGGCCACAACTTCGACACCTACGAGGCGAACCTCCTCCTCGACGACTCGGTGACGGAGCTCCTCGAGTCCCTCCACATCACCGATAGGGTCGTGGACACCCTCAAGGTCAACGCGGAGCGGATGGAGGAGAACCTGGGCTCAGCCTACATCACCGCCACGGAGCTCGCCGACGTCATGGTCCGGGAGGCCGGGATACCCTTCAGGGCCGCCCACCAGATCGTGGGGAGCCTCGTCCGGAGGGCCATCGAGGAGGGGCTAAAACTTTCCGAGGTCCCCCTGGAGATGATCAACGAGATCAGCCGGGAGATCAGGGGGGCAGAGCTGGAGCTCTCCGAAGAGTCCTTGAGGGCCGCCACGGACCCCCGGATCAACGTGGAGAGGAGGGCCAGCATCGGCGGCCCCGCCCCCATCGAGGTGGGGAGGATGGCCGAGGACAGGCTGAGGAAGGTGGGGGACGCCGAGAAGAGGGGGATCGACAGGCTCACCGGGTACGAGAATGCCCACAAGAGGCTCGAGAAAGCCATCGAGGAACTCCTCGCATAGAAGCCCCCGACGGGGGGGCGTAAGGCCCGTTCCCACCCGGATTCCATTACCAAGCATTCTGTTCTGCAAGGAATAGGCAATTACAGCGTAATAAGGAAATTATTTAATTGAAATTTACTTCGAGTTTCGAAATAATCTATATATTCTAACACCTCAAGTCAAAATGACTGCATTGTCCCCACACACTGAAAAACCCGAGCCACGGGACACCATAAAGGTCCTTCACATCGACGACGAACCGGACATAATCGACATCACCATCCATTCACTCGGGGGGTTCGACCCGGGAATCCACGTTCATCCCTGTACCGATCCCGGGAACGCTTTGAAGGAGCTCGAGGCCGACCATTTCGACTGCGTCGTCTCCGACTATCAGATGGGAGACTACGACAGCATCGGATTGGCGAAGACGATCCAGGAGAGGTTCGATCTCCCGATCCTGATGTACACCGGACGCGGGAGCGAGGAAGTCGCCGAGGCCGCCTTCGCCGCCGGGTTCGACGATTATATCCGGAAGGAGGCGAGCCCCAGCCACTTCCAGGTGCTAGGGAAGCGGATCAGGGCCGCCGTGGATAAGCACAGAGCCGAGAGGGAACGGAGGAAGTCCGAGGAGAGATACAGGACTCTGATTGAGAACACCCTCGGGGGGGTCTGGATAATTGACGCTGAGGCCAACACCAGCTACGTCAATCCGAGCATGGCCGAGATGATGGGATACGGACAGGAGGAGATGCGGGGTCAGCGTATTTTCTCATTCATGGACGAGCAATGGGCGGAGTTCGCTAATAGAAGCCTGAATCGTCGAAAAAAGGGAATTAAAGAGATTTTCGAGTTCGAATTTCTCAGAAAAGATGGAAAGAGATTAATCACCCTGCTCTCCACATCTCCTATCACTGATTCCGAGGGTAATTATCAGGGTGCTTTCGCTTTCTTATCAAATATTACCGAACGTAGGAGGGTTGAGGAGGCCCTCCGGGTCAACCGGGAGAGACTCAACTCGTTCATGGAATCTGCGCCGGTCAGTCTCACCATCTACGACGCCGATCTCAACTACGTTGAGGCCAACCAGAATTTTCTCGATCTCTACGGATACACACGGGAAAATCTGTTCGGTAGGAACATGGTGGATGCCCACCCGGATGCCGTTGAGACGGGGAGAGTGAAACAGTACCGGGAGGTAATCCGGACAGGTGAACCCCGTTTTCTCCCAGAAGTCCGGTCCCCCAAGAAACTGGGCGACAGGGTATTCTCGGTGTCAGCCTTCAAGGTTGGCGAGGGGCTCGGCCTCGTCAGTCTGAACATCACCGAGAGCAAGAAGTTGGAGCAGAGGCTGAGGGAATCCGAGGCCCTGTACCGAGAGCTGGCGGAGAAGAGCATCGACGTCATCTACAAGGTGGACCCTGAGGGACGGCTCCAGTATATCTCTCCATCCGTGGAAGCCCTCACAGGATACAGGAAGGAAGAGCTCATCGGGGAGCCATTTTTGAAATTCCTATCAGCAAACCAGCGAACCGGGGTAGAGGCCGCAATCGGCGAAGCAATCGCAGGAGACCAAACCCAGGGGTTCCAGACAGAGATCATTGGTAAGGGTGGAAGAAGGGTCTCCGTTGAGGTGAACTCATCAATGTTCAAGGAGCACGGTGAATATGCCGGATTCCAGGGGGTGATCCGGGATGTCACCGAGCGGAGGAGGATGGAGGACGAGCTCCGGGAGAGCGAGGAGAGATACCGAAACCTCGTGGAGCTCTCCCCCGACGCGATCATCACCTTCGATTTCAGTGGATTCGTCACATCGGTGAACACTGCGATCGAGAGACTGACGGGATTCAGCAAGGAAGAATTGGTTGGGAAGCACTTCACGAAGCTGGAGTACTTCCGGCTACAGGACATTCCCAGATGTATTGGGATATTCAACTCCATCATCATGGGAAATCTGCCGCCCCCCTTAGAGTTCTCCTACCGTCGCAAAGACGGCACGATGAGGTGGGCGGAGGGCCACGTCGGCTACGTCTACGAGAAGTGGAAGAGGGTCGGATTCCAGGGCGTGGTGATGGATATCACAGACCGCAAGATCGTGGAGGAGGAGCTAAAGGAGCACGCCTCCAGCCTCGAGGAGCTCGTCGAGAAGAGGTCCCAGGAGCTGGTAGAGGCCGAGAAGATGGTGACCGCGGGAAAGATCGCCTCCATGGTGGGCCACGACCTACGGGGACCCCTCGTCAATATCAAGAACTCGCTATACCTCATCGAGCGCAACCCCGAGTACTTCACGAAGCTGAAGGAAAAGATTGACGGCTCCGTAGACTACGCCTTGGACATGCTCGAAGAGCTCCGATTCAGCACCCGCACAGAGGCACCGCAGATCATATTTACCGATCTCATGAGGCTGATCTCGAGGGCACTCGAGGACGTCCAGGTGCCCCCGACGATAACCGTCGAGACCAAGGTAGACGAAGGGGTGGAGCGCGTCATCCTTGATCCCACCCAGATTCGGAGGGTGCTGGACAACCTCATCAGGAACGCCGTGGAGGCGATGCCCCAAGGGGGAGAGCTCGGGATCACTGCGGGGCTCAGGGACGACGACCTTGTGATGGTGATCGGGGACACCGGATCGGGGATCCCCGCCGACCTGATGCCCGACCTCTTCCGGGCGTTCACCACCACCAAGCCCAAGGGGATCGGGCTCGGGCTGACCTATTGTAAGCGCGCCCTGGAGGCCCACGGGGGCTCCATCTCCGTCGAGTCTGAGGAGGGAAGGGGCACGAGGTTCACGATATCGATCCCCCAGAGCCAGCCCATGATAGAGTGAGCCCCCACGAGAATCGCGATTTCGATGCGCAAAGTTAGGCCCCCCGTGATCGAAGGCATTAAGTTGCCTCGGAGTAACACTCGTTTATCCGTGATTCTGAGATGAATGAAGAAAAGAAGGCTCCCGGGAGCAGGTACGCCGACTCCTACCGTGATATGATCCTCCCCCTGAGGGAGAGGGCTAAAGTCCAGAACGCCTGGCTCAAGGAGCGCCTCGAGACGGTGCTCCCCGAGATCATGGAGAGGGAGGGCTTCGACATGTGGATCGTCACAGCCAGGGAATCCAATGAGGACCCCGTCTACTTCTCCCTGGTCCCCGAGCCCGCCCTCTACGCGAAGCGCCGCACCATCCTCCTCTTCCACCTCAAGGACGGGGAGCTGGAGCGGCTCAACGTCTACAAGACCGGGTTTCCCGGGTTCTACGAGGCGGCTTGGGACCCCGAGAAGGAGGAGCAGCACGAGTGCCTCGGCAGGATCGTCCGGGAGCGGGACCCCGAATCCATCGGCATCAACTACTCCCAGATGACCCAGTACGGGGACGGCCTCACCCACGGCGACTACCTGTACCTCGAGAAGGCCCTGGGCGAGGAGTATATGGCGAGGACCAAGAGCGCCTGGAGGCTCGCCTGGGGCTGGCTGGAGAGACGGATCCCCCCCGAGATCGAGGTCTACGAGAGCCTAGTGGAGATCACCCACGCCATCATCGCGGACGCCTTCTCGACAAAAGTCATCACCCCCGGGATCACCACCGTGGATGATGTCTCCTGGTGGATGAGGCAGAAGATCCGGGACCTGGGTCTCCTCGCCTGGTTCCAGCCCGGAATAGACCTGCAGGCAGAGGACGTAGATATGGGCCCCATGGGGCGGAACAAGGGCGAGGGAAAGAGGGGGGTGATCAAGCACGGGGACCTCCTCCACTGCGACGTCGGTTTCCGCTACCTGGGCCTCCGCACAGACGTCCAGCAGAACGCCTACGTCCTACGGCCGGGGGAGCTCGACGCCCCCGAGGGGCTCAAGGAGGCACTGGCGGCCGGGAACAGGCTCCAGGACATCCACGCCGAGGCGATGGTGGCCGGGAGGACCGGGAACGAGATACTGGAGGCCGCGCTGGAGAAAGCGAAGGGGGAAGGAATCAACCCCAGCATCTACACCCACCCCATCGGGTTCCACGGCCACGCCGCTGGGCCCACCATCGGGCTCTGGGACCACCAGGAGGGGGTCCCGGGCCGGGGGGACTATGAGCTCTTCGACGACACCTGCCACTCCATCGAGCTCAACGTCAGGTACGACATCCCCGAGTGGGGGGGCAAGGAGGTGCGCATGGCCCTGGAGCAGGACGCCGTGTTCACCGGGGGCAAGCTGAGGTTCCTGGCGGGGAGGCAGAAGAGGCTCCACCTGGTGGGGAGCCATCTCCCTCCTTGATCCATTTTCCCTGTTTAGCGCTCAGCCAAGTTTTTTCGAGGCGACGAGCCTCACTCCGTGATTCCTAGCGATCGAGATGATGTCATGAGTGGGAGCCCACTGGGATATCGCGATACTATGCGCTCTTCAGGAGCGAGATCTGGCCTGCGTGGTATACGTTATGGTCGCTGATGCCGTGGAGCATCTTCCTGAAAGTGAAGTCGAAGTAGGTCTCCCCGAACGTGGCGTCCAGCTTCTTCCCGAGGTCCTCGGCCTTCAGCCCATAGATTCTTCGGTCCAAATTATCAAAGGTCTCCACCAGTTTCCCCAAGTCGGCCCGCCACTCTTCGGGGGAGCCCCCGGCCTCAGGCCAGTCCTCGATGGTTTCCACGTCGAAAATGTTCTCCCCGCGGAGCGCCCTGTCCACCTCCTCCATCCAGTAGGCGCAGTGGTTCACGATCTCCCAGATGGTGTGCCTCCCCCCTATGGGCCCGGCCTTCGCCTGTTCGGCGTCTACCCCCTCTAATGCCCGCATCAGGGAGGGGCCGTGCCACGCCCTGTGGGTGACCGAGTTGCCGAATGCGTGCTCCAGCTTGAAGGTCTGGTTGAATCGGCCGTGAATCAGGTCGAGTTCTCTCATGGGTGAAGAAAGGCAGGGGAGGCATTAACGATTGCGACCAAACAGTAAACGCACCGTCCCATGGGCGCGCAACCGTTTTACCCTCGACGGCGCCACGTTTCTCCCATGCTGAAGGCATGGAGAGAAGGGGGTTCAGGGGGGCTCCTCATCCTTAGGGCGATGCCCTCTCTTGTCTTCGGCCTCTTCATATACTACCTCGGCTTCGTGGCGATCCTGAACTCCGGGCTGGGCATGTATCCCGGGGGAGTCTTCACCGTGGGGGTCGCCGCACATAGCCGCCTCACCATCGGACAGGTGAACCAGATGGTGCAGACCACGTTTCTCATGCTCGGGTGGTACCTGGGGTTCCCGCCGGGGCTGGGCACCCTGGCCGACCTCACCCTATCGGGGATCTTCATCGACCTCCTCATCAGCAGGGGGATCGTCCCCACGCCCACGGGCATCATCGGGCAACTATCGTTCCTGTTCCTCGGGGTGGCCCTCATGGGGGCAGGGACCTATTTCTACATCAGGGTCCTCCTCGGGGCGGGGCCCATGGACGGATTCATGCTCGGGATTCACACCAAGACCCAACGCCCCGTCTCGGTGGTACGGGGATCCATTGAAGTCGCCCTCCTCGCGGCCGGCTGGGCCCTGGGAGGCCCTATCGGGATAGGCACCGTGATCACCGCCCTCACGATCGGGTACTCCATTCAGATCGCCTTCAGGATCGGGGAATACGACCCCGACTCGAGGCACGTGAACCTCTACGAGTTGTTCAGGGGCACTGTGGAGCCCTGAACGCCGCTTCCCCGTCCGCACGCAACCGTTAAACCCTCTTCCCCCAAATTCTCTACTGGATTATTATGATCTGGCTCACCGAGGAGGACCGGGACCTCCTCAAAGATATGGAAGCCATGATCTCCAAGGAGGAGATGCAGGCCAACTGGGAGGCCTTCATGGAGTTCACCCCCATCCACTCCGGGAGCGAGGAGGAAGAGGAGGCCTTCCTGTTCCTCAATGCCAAGCTCGAGGAGTACGGCCTGGAGCCCGAGATGCTCCGCTACGACGCCTACATCAGCGACCCAAAGTACGCCAAGCTCGAGATCCTCCAGCCCCTGGAGATAGAGCTCAAGTGCACCCCCTACCGCCAGGTGGGCTCCACAGGCCCCGAGGGGATCGAGGGGGAGGTCATCTACATCGCCCCCGAGGACATCGGGAGGGCCACGTGCAGGGACAAGATAGTGCTCTGTGAGCAGCAGACCACCGGGGACTGGATGGGGCTCAGGGCCGGCCTCCTCCTAAGACTCCAGGAGAGGGGGATCAAGGGGCTCATCGTCATCGAGCAGGACAGCTACAAGCCCGACGTCGTCCACCAGAGGGCGGACTTTAGCGTCTCCGGGAACCCCACCAGCGACAACATCGACCAGGTCCAGACCATCCCCGCCATCGTCCACCTCACCAACAGGGACGGCGACTCCATCAGGGAGCTCGTGAAGCGGGGCGGGGTCAGGGCCCGGGTCACCTCGGTGGTCGAGACGGGGTGGAAGGACGTGGGGCTCCTCGTGGCCGAGATCAGGGGGGAGGTGGAGCCCGAGAGGTTCATCCTCGTGAACGCCCACGTAGACACCCCGCCCTTCAGCCCAGGGGTCGTCGACAACGCCTCCGGGGACGTCGCGGTCCTGGAGCTCGCCCGGATACTCCAGATGAACAGGGAGAGGCTCCGCCGGAGCGTCCGCATCGCGTTCTGGAGCGCCCACGAGATCGGCCGGTACGCGGGGTCCACATACTTCAACGACCATTTCTGGCACGACCTCAGGTACAACTGCGTTGCGAGCTACAACATCGACTCCCCCGGGGCCAAGGGGGCCAACACCTTCAGGGCCGCCCCCATCAGCGAGGTCCTGGAGGCCGCCCTGGACAGCATCAGATCCGCCACGGGGATCGAGGTCGAGAGCCTCCGCTGGCCGACGAGGGCGGGGGACGGGAGCTTCTGGGGCACCGGGGTCCCCCACACGAGCCTCACGTCCTCGAGGCCCCCCGAGGACTATGATCCCCACGTCAACTACTCCGGCGGGGGCTGGTGGTGGCACACCTCTTCTGCGACGATGGAGCACGGCGACATCGATGTCTTGGAGATGGACGTCAGGGTGGAGCTCAACTACATCTTCAAGATGGTCAACTGCCCCGTCCTCCCCCTCAACTTCACCACCTACTCCGAGCACATCCTCAAGATACTCGAGGACTACCAGGCGAAGGCCAATGGCGTCAGGGACCAGTTCAACCTCGACCCCGTCCTTGCCCGAGCCGAGGAGTTCAGGGACCTCGCCAGAGAGCTCGAGGACACGGTGAAGTCCATCCCCAAGAAGGGGAATCCCTCGGAGCCCCTCAGGCAGGAGCTCAACCACTGCCTCCTCTGGGTCTCCCGCCACATCAACACCGCGGCGCACAGCGACGCAGGGCCCACCGAGCAGGTCTCCATGGAGACCTTCGGGGCCACTCCCTTCCCCAGGATCGCCGAGATCACCGGGCTCGCGGGGATGGACCCGGAGACGCCGGAGTTCGGGTTCCTCAGGACCAAGCTGATAAGGCAGAGGAACGCGGTGGAGGACGGCTTCTACCAGGCCAACGCGCTCATCAAGGGGACCCTGGAGAGGCTCAGGCTCCTCACCATCTGACACCAGCACGCGGGAGCGTCGACGGGGATGAATGGTCCGTTCAGGGTAGGGCTCCTCCTCACCGAGAGGTGTGACATAGCCTGCGCCCACTGCTGGCTCGGTCTAGGCTCAAACGGCGTAGACATGTCTCTCGACGAGGCGCGGGGCTATATCGACCAGGCCTCCAGCATCCCCACGGTGGAGTGGATCAGCTTCACCGGGGGGGAGCCTTTCCTCCTCCCCGGGCTCCTGAACGAGCTCGTGGGCTACGCCTCCGCCAAGGGACTCCGGACGGAGTGCGTCACCAACTGCTCCTGGGCGGAGACTCCGGAGAAAACGAAGGAGACCCTGAAAACACTAAAAGAGTCGGGGCTCGACGTCGTGAACATCAGCGCCGACGACTTCCACCAAGAGTTCGTCCCCTTCGAGAATGCCCGGAACTGCTTCGAGGTCGCCAAGAGCCTCGGGCTCAAGACTGTCATAATGAGCGCGGCCCAGGCAGGCGGCACCCTCAGGCTAGCGAAGATAATCAACCGCTTGGGACCCGATGAGATAGGGACCCTGGGAGAGGGAGAACCCACAGAGGGGCTTTCCGCTATCGCAGTCGAGACGGGGTTCCTCCCCGTGGGCAGGGGAGCCCAGCTTCCTCGAGACAGGTGGCTGATCGGGGAGAGCAAAACAGAGGGGCCATGCCGCCTCGTCCTCCGAGACATCGGGATCGATCCAGAGGGAGAGCTCCTCGCCTGCTGTTCCGCCGCCAGCCTCCTAGCGAGAGGCCGTCTGGGGAGCGTCGTTGAGACTGGGATTCAACAGCGGTTGGATGATGCGGGTGAGCAGTCTCTGTTCAAGATCCTCTCTGAACAGGGACCGTCTAGTCTCGCCGATTCTCTGGGAATCAGTTGGAGAGAAGGATTCGTGAGTAGGTGCCACCTGTGCCACGAGGTCCTGAAAGACCCTCGGCTCGACGAGGCCCTCGTCTAATCCATGCTGGTGGGATCTGTGACCAGAGTGCGGAGGAAGGAGACCTTCCCCAGGAACGCCCCGTCCAGTATGTAGACGTCGAAATCCTCCACGTCGACGGCACCCGACCTGAAGAGGGGGCCAAGAAGGCTTTTCGGCGTCTCCGCGTTGACGGGGAGCCCCCCCATGAGGTCGTTGAACGTGGGCATGATCACCATCTGAGGGGGGCGGATAACCGTGTCGAACGCCGCCTCGAACGTGGCCAACGGATCCTCCTCCACCTTCACTTTCTCGAACCCCATGAGGGCCTCCGCGAGCCTCACAGGATCCAGGTTCCCCCTGACCCAGGCCCTACGCGTGATCCGCACACCCAGGGGCGTATTGAGCTGGACCGCGGGGTGATTGTGCCCCATCACGATGAGGTCCGCTGCGAGGAGCCGTGGATAGGGCCAGGCGTGGCCGTGGAGGGCGGCGACCCGGTAGTCGTCGCCGAAGAAGGCGCCCCGGCTGGGGTGGATCTCCACCTCCTCGGGGGCGAGGTTCTGGATGTTTGCGTCGTGGTTGCCCCGGACCAGATCGACGTGCTCCACCTCGTCGAGGAGGGCTCTGAAGAACCGGGGGATCTCCCTCTTCTCCTGGAAGCTGGTGAGGGGGACCCCGTGCTTCAGATCTCCGAGGATGACGACCCTGTCGGGGCTATGCTCCCGGACCAGGTCCATGAACTCCCCGAGGAAGCGGTCGGTCTGGTAGGGGATGTTGATCCCCATCTTGGCGAGCTCGTACTCGATGCCCAGGTGGAAGTCTGTGGCCAGGAGGATCCGTTCCCCGGCCTCGACGAGCATCGCCGGCCATGGAGTGAGAAGCCTGAACACCCTGATCCCCCGCTCAATATCCCGCGAGGCCTAATTTAAACCCGGCTCCGGGGCCTCCCAGGGGGCATAAAAGCTGTAAGTGGGGGCGCTCAGCTATTCCCGGGGGGGTCAAAACGGCGATCACGGAGGAGCGGCGGGTCCTGGAGCAGATCTGCGACGAGCTCAGATCTAACCCCACCCTCACCCAGGCCCAGTGGGCTCGCCTCAGGTCGAGCCTCGGGGACCGCTTCGACAAGGCTTGGTGGCTAGTGGGGCTGCAAAGGGTGAAGAAGTACGTCTTCGAGCCCTCGGGCCGGGTGGTCTGGATCGTCGTGGGTCGGGAGAGCGAGTACCAGGTGCTCCCCGAGTCGGGGTACTGCGACTGCAGCGACTTCTACTTCAGGGTCGTGGACGGGGAGGCGGGGCTATGCTACCACCTCATGGGGCAGAGGCTCGCGGACGCCCTTGAGGAGTACGAGGAGGTAAAGGAGGGGGACGAGTTCTACGAGCCCCTCATGGAGGAGTGGCGTCTCCTCTCCGCGGGTCAGGCCCAGTAGGTGACAGTTTAAATATCGGCCCCGTTGTGATCTCTTCGAATCATGACCTCCATGGCCTTTTTCAACCTCCTGCAGCAGATGTCGATACTCCTGGCCGTGATCACCCTGGGGCTGGGATTCCTCCACCTCTTCACCCAGAAGGATGAAGAGTAGCGCAGCAATTTTATGCTGAAATTGCACAAGGATATCATGGGTGTCGCATTGTCGAGCATAGAGGAGATCATCAAACGGATACTGGCCATGAGGCCCAACCTCACCAAGGAGGCCGTGGAGAAGCTCATCGACGAGGAACGGGCGAAGGCTGCGGGGCTCCTCACCGAGGAGGCCGCGGCTCACCTCGTCGCCTCGAACCTGGGCCTCGACGGCGCCGGGGAGCGAATCGAGGCGAAGGTGAAGATAGGGGACCTCACCACGGGGCTCAGCGACGTCTCCATCACAGCAAGGGTGATCTTCATCTCCCCGCCCCACACATTCACCCGCAGTGACGGGAGGGAGGGGAAGGTCCTCAACATGCTCCTGGGGGACTCCACGGGCTCGGTGACCGTCGTCTTCTGGGACGACAAGGCGGACCAGGTCGCCGCGAGCAAGGTGACCCAGGGGAAGATCGTCCGGGTCCTCCACGGATACAGCCGGGAACGGCGGGGGGAGATCCAGGTCAACGTCGGGAACCGGGGGCAGATCTACATGGAGCCCCTGGACGCCGTCGAGGACGACTACCCGGGCGTGGAGAGTTTTTACAAGACCCCCGCCGAGATATTCAGCCCGGGCACGGTGAACCTCGTCGGGGTCATCGTGGACAAGTTCCCGGTCTCCACATTCAACAGGCAGGACGGCTCCGAGGGCCGGGTGACCCGGGTCAGCCTCGAGGAGGGCGGGGGCAGGATGAACCTGGTCCTCTGGGACGATAAGGTGGACGAGATAAAGGAGCTGGAGCCCGGCACCAAGATCAGGGTCACCGGGGGGAACGCCCGGGAACGGCAGGACAGGAGCCTCGAGGTCCACAGCAACTACGGTACCATCATCGATGTCCTGGAGGTGGGGGCGAGGCCCGTGCAGCCCGTCCCCAAGTGGACCAAGATAGGGAACCTCAGGACAGGGATGAGCAGCGTCAACGTCGCCGGCCGGGTGGCCAACATCGGGTCCATGCGAGAGTTCACCAGGAAAGATGGGGACACCGGCAGGGTCGTCTCGGTCCTCCTCGAGGACGAGTCCGGAACCGTGAGGCTCAGCCTCTGGGACGACGACGTCGAGATGGTCGATGACATGGAGCCCGGCACAATCATCGCCGTGGAGAACGGCTACACCCGCCTCAGCCTCGGGGACGTCGGCCTAAACGTGGGCCAGAGCGGGAGGCTCCAGATCAACCCCGAGGACATCGAGGTCGGGGAGTCCAGCGTCGAGGCGAAGATCGTCCCCCTCAGGGACCTCAGGGAGGGGCAGACCAACATCCACGTCCGGGGCACCGTCCTGGAGCCCCCCGAGGTGAGGGAGGTGGAGACCGCCAGGGGCCCCGCCACCGTCGCATCCTTCCGCATCGACGATGGCACAGGGGAGGTCCGGGTCTCCTTCTGGAGGGACCTGGTGAATCAGGTCGAGGGGTTATCCGGGGGGACCCGGGTCCGGATAGAGAACTGCAACATCAGGGAGCCCTTCGACGGGCTGATGCAGGTGAGCTCCGGGATGTTCACCCGGATCGTCGTGGAGCAAAAATAGGGGAAAAGGTCAGAGCTTCTTCTCGACCTCGCCGAGGACCCCGTCAAAGATCTCGAGGGCGCTGTCAATCAGCTCCTCGGTGATGAGCAGCGGAGGCATCCACCGGATCACCGAGACGCCACAGTTCACCAGGGCGGCCCCCTTCTCGAAGCAGCGCATCATCACCTCCTCGGTCTCCTCCTTCGCCGGCTCCTTGGAGTCCCTGTCCTTGACGAGTTCCACCCCCACCATGAGGCCCCTCCCCCGGACGTCCCCAATCATCGGGTGGCTGTCCTGCATCTCCCGAAGCCTCTTCATGAGGTGGCCCCCCACCTTCTCGGCGTTCTCGAGGAGCCTCTCCTCCTTGATGATCTTGATTACCTCGATCGCCGCCGAGGCGGAGACGGGATTCCCCCCGAAGGTGCTCGCGTGGCTCCCCGGGGTCCAGTCCATGAGGTCCGCTCGGGAAGCGGTCACCCCCAGGGGAAGCCCAGCTGCGATCCCCTTCGCCATGCAGATTATATCCGGGACCAAGTCGAAGTGCTCGGATGCGAACCACTTGCCCGTCCTCCCGAACCCCGACTGGACCTCGTCGGCAGCAATCAATATCCCGTGCTCGTCGCAGAGCTCCCTGAGAGCCTTGTAGTATCCATCAGGCGGGACGACGTAGCCCCCCTCCCCCTGGATGGGCTCCACGAAGATCATCGCGACCTCCTCGGGGGGCACGAATTTTTTGAACAGGTAGTCGTCTATGTAGGTGACGCACCTGAATCCGCAGTCGGGGTACTCCAGGTTGAAGGGGCACCGGTAGCAGTAGGGGTAGAAGATGTGCTCGACCCCGGGAACCAGCGGCGCGAAGTAGCGTCTCTGCGCGGGCTTGCTCGCCGTGAGGCTCACCGCGCCCAGGGTCCTGCCGTGGAACGCCCCGATGTAGGCGAGGATGCCCTGCCTCCTGGAATGCCAGCGGCTCAGCTTGATCGCTGCCTCTACCGACTCGGCGCCGCTGTTCCCGTAGAAGAACTTCTTCTCAAAGTCCCCGGGAATCAGCTCCTGGAGGGTCTCCCCCAAGTCGACATAGTTCTCGTAGTAAAAGTCGGTGTAGCTGTAGTGGAGGAACCTGTCGACCTGATCCTTGACGGCCTGGACGACCCGGGGATGGCTGTGGCCCACGTTGCAGACCGCGAGGCCGGCGTTGAGGTCGATATACTCGTTCCCGTCCACGTCTGTGATGATGCAGCCTCTCCCAGACTTGATGACGAGGGGGTAAGCCCTCCCGAAACTCGGGGAGATGATGGCGTGGTCTCTCTCCACGATCTCCCTGGCCTTGGGGCCCGGCGGCTTTACTACTATCTTTGGATAACCCATGGTCACACTCGATTAAGTAGCTGTGAGATATCCCTATAAAAAATCAGTCATCAGTTAGGGGTTGGATATCCGTATCTCTATGGTGGAGACGAACAGCTCCTTCCCCTCGGGGCTCATGTGTTTATCCGTGCCTATCTCGATCCCGTCAACCACGAGATCCTTAAGGAAGACGCTGCGGAGCATGTTGATGGTGTCCACGGTCTTGCTGATGTGCCTCCCCCTCGCCCTCAACATGACCTGCCCTATCCCCGCGTTGAACAGGGTCATACATGCCACGACGTAGTTCATGACGGGCTTGAGCCCGACGACCACGAAGTCCCTGGAGGTCTGGGGCGGGGGGTGGGTCATTTCTTTCTTTCTATTAATCACTCCCTTATTAAAACGCTACATAGACGGTGGGACCCTGAAAAGGTACGCAATGGCCACGGATGTGAGGAAACAGGCGACGCCAATGAACAAGCCCGCCCTCACGAAGAGGCTGAACCCAGACTCCAAGACTCGTCGGAGGGTATCCAAGCCCCCTTCTCCCAGAACCGTGAGCCCCGGAACCACTGTCCTGTAGGCTAGTACTCCGGCTGGCTGGAGGTTGGAGGCAGCCTCTTCAGCCGCATCCACGATGTACTCGACTATCCTGCCCCATTCCATGCGCTCCCCAACGGGGGAGTACCCCGCCCGTGTGGCTCCAATCCCGTTGACCGTGTGGATGTCCGAGGTCATCACCTCGGCCCCTTCGAAACCCAGATCCTCCAACGCCCCGATTAGCCTCTCCCTCAGGCCGGTGACCATGTTATTGCCGTCCACCACGACACGGGCATACGCGCCGCCGCCCTCGACCCGCATCGCCAGGACGGAGAATCCCATGGGGCCCATTCCCTCGTCAAGCCCCCACTCCCACGGCACCAGTCTGGCGACGGCAGCCTCAAAACGCCACCGAGGAGAGGCATCCGCCCTCTCTAGAGCCTCCCTCGCCGCGTCGATGATTCTCGTTTCGTCATAGTCGTCAAGCCCCTTCACGAGGTCGATGCTGCTGTGGCAGTCGACGACGATGGCCCTCAGGCCCATCCTCGATGCGGCCTCCTGGATCCCGCTGAGTATCCGCTCGGGGAGATCATCGTAGCTTAGCGGGGCAAGGGTGATAGTGATGAGAGCTACGTCCCCGATGACTTGGCATGTCGCTCCGACCCCGCCTCTCTCGACCCATACCAGGGGGGAGGACTCCTTGACCACGGGGCTCCGGGGGATACTCCCTAAAACCTGCTCGGCGATGAGGGTGTTGTCGTCGCTCCGCGTCAGGTCCAGCCTGTGGGTCGAGACCCCGTGTGCGACCATGGCCTCGCATCCGAGATAGTTCCCCGTGCTCCTCGCCAGGACCTCGGGGAGGGCGCTGCTCCCCACGTTCCCGAAGGGGCCCGGATGGATGTAGGGAACTATGAACGCCCCGATGGGCTCCCCGCCCTCTCCTCTAAGAATGAGAGTGTCCACCGAGAGATCCCTCTCCAGTCCGAGATTGGAGATCTCCTCTTCGAGGGGTCGGCTCATCCCCTCGGCCCATGAGAGGATGAACGCCCTGAAGAGGGGCAGCAGCTTAATTCCCTCGATCTCCCTCCATTGCCCCATGACCCGGAGGAGCGCCTCCACCCCGACGGCGTTGACAAGCAGGGCAGCGCCCATGAGACAGATTGAGCCGTAGCCCCGGTTGAGGAAGATAAAAGCTCCCGCCAGACACAGAGAAGGCTGGAGAAGCCCGGCCGTGTAGAGCCGCCCTAATTTCCCCTTGACGAAGACTCGGAGGCTCAGAAGCCGTAGAAACGTCGTGATCCCTGAGGCGATCAGGAATCCCGCCATCAATCTATCTTCCATGAGAAGGGGGGCGCCTATCAGCGTGGAAAAGATGATAGAAAAAGAATAGACGATGCTCGCGACGAAAGTGAGGATCGTGAACCGCCGGGGATTCATGAGAGGCTCCCCGCGGAGCAAGGGGATCGTGACTAGGTCCGCAGCCATCAAAGGTAACGCTACACCCAGCAATCCCAGGGTGATCCCAGTCAAAGGGTTCATTCCTTCATCAATAATCGATGCGACGAGGCCGCCTATGCCTGAAATAATCAGAGTGGAGGAGAGAAGGGTGACACGGGAGGGAAAAGTGAAGAGGAGGGAGTAGTAGTCCACTATGCGTTCAGAGGGGCCCTTCCCCGACGTTCTCCCCCACCTACATTCAAAAGGTAGGCTCTAATCTTTCAAATTTACTTTCGGGCATCGGAGAATGAAGGCGTTTTCAGCGGCTCAGAGAAGTACGTGGGCCGCAATGACGCTGAGGACGAGTAAAATTGCTCCCCCGAGCACGAACTCGGGCTTGATCTTTACGCCGTAGGCCTCGTCCTGGAAGAACCGCATCAGCCCGGCGCTGGAGGCGGGCATGGAGGGGGCGTTCTCTTTTTTCTTCCTGCTCATTTGACGCTCTCTTTTCTTGAGGGGGGGCTAGGTGAAAAAGGTTTGGTTAAGGCGGCCATCAGTCTCTCATGAAATCCGTGAGGTTGATCTGCTTGTCCAACGGCTCCTCGATGTCCTCTTCCTCCTGGAAGATGGATCGGAGCTCCTCCATGACGAGGCCCAGCCGGTCCTTGTAGTAGCTATCCAGGTCGAACCGTTCGACTAGGCCCAGGGCGGGGGATACATACTTCTCGATGCCCCCCTTGTAGACGGTGAGGCTCAGCTTACCGCCGCAGCGGAGGCAGACCCCTTTGAGGGGTATCCTCCGGTACTTGCGGTTGCACCCCATGCAGCGGAACTTCTGGCTCGTGAAGGCCCTGAGGTTCCCGAAGATGTCCTTCATGAAATGGCTGGTGAGCACCTTGAGCGCGACGGTCTCCGCGTCCACCGCCCGGATCTTCTCGCTGAGCTCCAGCTGGCTCTCCAGTTTATCCAGCATCGTCTTCAGGGTGTTGTAGGCCCCGAGGTGGGCTCCAAAGTTGATGTCGGTGCAGCCCTCGGTGTAGGCCATGTCCTGGAACTGGCCCGGGGACCCCAGCCGGTCTCCGATGGTCTCGATGATGGCGCCGTACTCCCCGGGGCTCGCGCCCTTCTCGCATAGCTCGTAGAACTCCGGGGGATACGCGGAGACCACGTCGACGTTGTGGGCTTCCTTGTCCACCTCGCGGGGGTTCAGCACGGGGATGACGTAGAGGGGGGCGTCCATGAGGCCCCCGCTCTGCTCCGGGAGGAACTCCCTGCTGAAGTTGAGGAGAGGGTCCAAGGCCAACATTATGCCGTCCTCGTCCCCGTCGCAGTTGCGGCGCTTCGCCGCGTGCCACAGGGGGTGGGCGTAGCAGACCCGGGTCGTGGTGTACCCGATGACCCGGCCTATGATGGTGGCGCTGGTGTGGGGGGCGAGGCCCTGGATAAGGTGGCCTACGACCTGGCTCCTCTCCTTGATCTGGTAGTAGGGCTCCACCTCGTAGAACAGGGTGAGGAGATCGTCGACGAAATTGGAAGCCGTGACGAGGTAGTCGCCGCAGTCCTCTGGGAGAACGATGTCTTGAACCTTGAGCTCCAGCATCTGATCCGGAGACTCCAGGGGCTCTCCATGCATGTCGTGGGCGTAACCTAGCTCCCGGAGCCGCTCCACGTCGACCCCGACCTCTCCTGGGGTGAAGTGGGTGAGAGGAACGTCGGTGAGGTCATACCTCAGTGTGCCGTCCTTGAAGACCGAGAGGTCGTAGCGGGCCCTGAGGAGACCCTTCTCGAGGGGCTCAGCCGTCTTGTTCTTGCTCATGAGCCCCTTGACGCATTTGAATCGCGCCGGGAGCTGGTCCCCCAGCTGGGCGCCAATCTTTTTCCAGGCCTGGTCGAAAAGGTTCCTCAGGTCTAGATCCGCTGTGTGGCTGCCGTTGGTCTCCACCTTGCAGACGGGGCAGACCCTTGTGTCAACCACCCTACCGCACCGGGGGCATCTGTTGCGGGTGACCGTCTCTTCGCCGCACACGTGGCAGCAGACCCCGTAACACAGAGTTCCGCACTGGGGGCAGTACCTGTCCGAGATCTGGACCGAGGTGGTCCGCCCCCTCTGAGCCTTGAGGATGTTCCTCTGAGGACCCCCGGCGTTCCCGATGGGGAAGAGGCCGTGGACGTAGGGGGACATCTTCCTCTCCTTAGCCTTCTCGGGGCGCCCCATCCGTGCACCCACGTGGACGGGAGCCTTCTCCCTGACGTCGATACCTGAAAGGCTCCTGACGATCTCCAGTGGCGTCCCTTGGAGTATCTCCTTGTCTGGATCATCCAGCCCGAGCATCCTTTCAAGAATCTGGGCGACCTCAGCGAGGACCACCTTTCCCTTCGAGTAGTCGTGGGGGACCAGCAGTAGCTCGAGGACTCTCTTCGCTTCCGGCTCCAGCTGAACTTCATATGGTCCCTGGGATGGCCACGACTCCGCAAGGGCCTGACGGAGCCTAATCAGGTCTTCCCGGGTCACTGCGCTCCACGTATAGGTATACCTCGGGTGGAGGGGTACGCCGAACTCCGTCAGTGTTAGGGCTTCAGTGGGGCTGGGTATCGCATCCTTGCTCGCCATTAAATCGTTGAGCCTCTCGGTATTGATCGTGATATCGGGGCTGCTCTCGCCCTGGACCCTCCTCAAGTCGTGGAGCCATTGGTTCTCGTCGTAGCCTGCCCTTAGGAGTTTCTTGTTGTTCTGGAGGAAGTCTCCGACGTTGACTAGGACGTCCCCGAGGAAGAGGACCTCCTCGACCCTTTCCAAGAGCCTGTCCGCCTCCCCCTCGGTCTCTACGCGGAGCACCGAGCCGTCCTTGAGCTTGACGACGGGGGGCTCGATGGAGTCCACGGGGGTGATGGCCGCCGACTTCCCGGGGAGCTCTATGCGGAGCTGGACCCCGGTGCAGAGGAACCTGTTGAGGATGATCATCGTTGCGGGGTGGATCCCCACGGCGGCGAGGCCCGTGGTCCTGGCACGGCCGTACCTGAGCCTGAAGCCCCCTATTCGGTTGGGGAAGGAGAAGACGGGTCGGCCCACGATGATCTCCTCCATGAAGCTGGCCGTCGGCTCCTCATTCGCGTCGTTCTCGGCGGCCTTGTTCCCGATGTTGGATAGCCAGTCCCAGCCCTCCAACTCCAGAGCCTCGCATATCCCCAGCAGCTTCTGGGCCCGCCCCACCACCCCGTCCACGACGACTATGAGGGCCCCGCCTCTGAGACGGTTCGTCTCGATCCCGGGGATGTCCCTGTAGTTGGAGACATCGAATTGATCAGTGGAGACCCCGGTCGCCTCCACTGTGAGGCTCCTGAGCGCGTAATCCAGATCGGCGTCGGTGACGTGGTACTGGAACCGCCTCACCTTCTGCTGGTAGAGGTCCACCTCCTCTATGAACCGGCCGACCGCCTCGTCTGAGGGCCTGAACCTGTCGAGTCCCAGCTTCCGTCTGACATAGTCTGCGACCACGAGGGTGAGGGCCTGGGCAGTGCCCCCGGCTGGCCGGATGGGCCCCGCGAAGTAGACCGCGAGGTAGCTCGTGTTGTCGAGGTTCCTCTTGATCTTGATCTCGGGGATGCCCTGAATGGGGGCGACGGTGACCCCCTCGGTAACGATGGCGAGGGCCGTCCTGATGGCCTGGTCGGCTGCCTCCACGGTCTCGAGCTCCCCGAAGCGGCCCTCCACGATCTCCCCGGCGACCTTGAACGCCATGGCTTGGCGGTCCATCCCGTCGAGCTCCCGCATCCGATCGCCTATCCCCGGTGGGCCGATGAGCTTCTCGATGCGCTCGGCGATGTCGTGGGTGACCTGGGGCTCGGGCTCTAGGCTCGGGTCGAGGCCTTTCTGTTTTGCGCGGCGGGCTACCTCGTAGAGCTCGTTGAGCCCGTCCTCTAGGGATTTGAAGTACTCCTCGTACTCGGGGGACATCGGTAGCCTGTTCAAAGCTGATTCTCCGCTAGTCCGGGCTGTGGATCCTGCAGAGCATGATGGTGGGCCACTTCTCGAGGTCCCGGCCGGTCGAGGAGATGTAGGCCTCGGATGCGATCCCGCTCCTCTTCCCGACGCACTCCTCGCATCGCGCGTGGCGCACGTCCGAGGGGCCGTCGCAACCCCCGCAGTTGAGGAGGAGGGTGTCCCCTAGCCCCCTGAGGGTGGTCCAGGAGTACTCGTTCTCGTCGTAGACGGGCTCGAAGTCGGGCCAGATGTCGTAGAGCCTGGGCTTCATGAGGGCCTTCTTGAGGGCGCTGAAGAAGCTCTCGAATGAGGTCAGATAATCACCTACCCTCTATACTAGTCACGATCTCGTTTATGCTTTCCCTGACCAGTCCCGTCTCCTCGATGAGGTTCCCCGTCACGATGATGTCCGCGCCCGCCTCGACGGCGGCCTTCGCCGAAGATCCGTTCCTGATTCCGCCCCCCACGATGAGCGGTACGTCTAGTTCGCTCTTCACGATCTTTATCATCTCCGGAGGAACGGGGGCCTTGGCTCCCGATCCGGCCTCCAAGTAGATGAAGCGGGTCCCCAGCATCTGGGAAGCAAGCGCGTATGCAGTCGCCAGCTCGGGGCGGTCGTAGGGGATGCCCCTGGCCTGACCCACGTAACCCACGGTGCCGCCGGGGCCTATGATGATGTATCCCAGGGGTATCGCCTCCAACCCATAGCTCTTCACGGTGTACGCCGCCATCGCCTGGGCGTCTATCACGTAATAGGTAAGCCGAGAGTTGAGAAGGGACATGAACCAGATAGCGTCAGCGTACTTGCTCACCCCCGCGATGTCGTTGGGGAAGAGTATCACTGGGACGTCGACGAGGGACTTGATCTTCTTTACGCCCGTGTCGAGGTCGTTCCTGGAGGCGAGGGTCGACCCCCCCACCATGATCGCGAAGGTTCCCCCCTTCTCCGCCTCCGAGGCGATCTTGGCGCTTCTCTCCGAGCCGATCTTCTGGGGGTCCAGCAGGGTCATGTGGAGGGCCCCCCTCTCTTCAAGCGCTTCCTTGATTCGCCCCTCTACGGAGTCAGGCAACCTCCGTTTCCTCCTGGCTCCCTTGGCTATAATGCTGGTCCACGAATACGCAGTAGGCATCCACGGGGACCATGTTTCTCGTAGCGTCGAAGCTGGACCTGAGGTTACAGCTGCTGCAGATCACCGTGGCCTTGCTAGTGGATTTGTTGATGCCCGCCTTCACGGTGTTCTTGCCGCATCGAGGGCATAGATACAGCTCTGGTAGTGTCCTCCTAACGATCTTTACCACTTGTTTTCTTCTACGCCCCATTCCACATTCACCACTGAGGTTTTCGATCATCAGGTGAGGGAACCTAGTCTTAAGAGTAGCGGGAGACGCCTCTTGTGCTCGTTTCTCTCGACTCTGGCGAGGATGCTCTCCACGAGGCCTGGCTCCGCATCGATTCCCGATGCTATCTCCTGCGCTGAAACCCCCTTCTCATGACCCCACAAGATCAGGTCGATGGCGTCATAGGAGGCTCCCATCTCCCCTTCATCGGACTGCCCCGGCCAGAGCCCCGCAGTGGGCGTCTTATCGATTATCTCCTGCGGGACCCCCATGTGGCTGGCTAATTGCCTCACCTGGCACTTATAGAGGTCCCCCAAGGGCATCAGGTCGACACCTCCATCCCCATACTTCGTGAAGTAGCCGGTCAGGAGCTCCGTCTTGTTCGAACTCCCCATCACCATCATGTTCAGAACGTTGGCGTAATGGTACGAAACGACCATCCGGATCCGGGGTCTGATGTTACCCGTGGCCAGCCTGTCTGACGGGTCGTAGAGGGGTAGGGCTCCGCTCAGGGCCTCCAACGTCGGCGTGATTTCCACGACGTCACATGTTACATCATATAGGTCTGTGAGGCGCATCACATCCGTGATATCACTCTCCGGCGTGATGTCACGCTCCGGCATAGTGACGGCTCGTACCCGTTCGGGGCCCAGGGCCTTGGCTGTGAGGGATAGAGTCAGTGCAGAGTCAATTCCCCCGCTTACGGCTATTATTGCGCCCTTAAGGCCGGATTTTCTCACTTCCTCTGAGATGAACTCTGTAATTTTACTAGAGATTTCTAGAGGGTTCAAGCGTAGAGACTCGATATTAAACATGGTTTTTCATTGATTTCGAGTAAGTAAAAGGGTTCTGATGTGTGTTATGTTGTAAAATAAGGTTAAATGAATAAATTTTTACTTATTAAGTTGTATGAAAGAGTGAAATGGACGGGGGTTCATGTTCGTAAATCATATTTTTCAGGGTTGTTTCTGTGTATACACTTTTGTATACAAAGCTCTCAATAGTATAATTGAATCGATTGAAAATATAGAGGTATAAAAAATGGAAAATGAGCTTCATAAAATGGTTGATCGTTCAATTAAGGACCCAATAACTGCTATTTTATTAAAAAACAGTAATTTAACTGTAATACAGTATGAAAGCCTATTAATAGATTATTTTACAGATAATATGACCAATAATATCATTACTTATGAGAATAAAGCAATTTATCGGTCTAAAAAGGTCAGTAGAGGTTCATTTAGCCGTACTTTATCCCAAGCCAGAAGGAACATTATCTCATCCATCTACACGATATTACTGCTCAGTTATGTCGGGATATACGACACCTATCCTTTCGATGAGTATAAAAATCTGGCCGAAAAGTTGAGTGAATATACATCTATGATACAGGATCAGGATAGTCTCGAGTCACGGTCAAGAATAAGAAGATTAGAAGTTGAATTAGCAAATGGGATACGTTCTTTAGCTGAACCAAAGCAATTAAAACGAGTGTGATATCACAAGAAATCACATGGTGAGCTGTTTTATTCGATGTAAATATATTTATTTTTTATCTGTGGTACTTCGAAATTCAACATGGATGAATGTTAGTTTAAAACTATATAATAAGCTTAAATTTAATATAAGTCGATAATAGGTCATAAAATCTAATAATGGGTCTTATATCTCTTTAAAAAACAATATTAAATATTATTATCTGAATTATTTATGCATTGATAATGTTTGGATTGATTTTTATGGTAATTAGATAGCCCTGTAAGTGTTTAGCCGTTTAATTTTGTGTTCATCTAATTCGATTACGTAGTTTTTGGTGTGATAAGTCTGTGATGTCACGGTCTGTTCAATGAATTTCCTAATAAATATCTCTTCACTAGGTGAATTATGCCAGTCAAAGTTTGAATTGGAGTCTAAAAAAGGTCAAATATAATAATTGAAGCTATAATAAGAGTTCAAATTATAAAACAAGAAGATATAAGTAGTTATTAGAGATAGTAGGGGTAATAAATCAATAAAATCATATAAATGAACGAAAATTAATACAATTATTGTACATATCCCAGGCATGATAAGAATATGTAGTAAGCCTGTGATTTCAATGTAAAGTATGTGATATCATGTAACGCGGAGCATATCACACCCTATCACATCAAGATTACATGTGATATCAGTGACCTTTCGTAAATTCGTGCTACCTAAAATTATGGGGGCTAAACTCGTGATGCGATCATTTTAAACATAATATTTCTAGGAGATTTTTTCTCTGAATAAGAATAACCGAATGTGACCGGGAAAAATCTAGGAAAGTTGTTTCTTTCATATAATAAAAATAACTTTTTTCATTGATTTATCATTATTGAGAGTTATTTTCACTTGCTGGGAACAAAAACAATCAAATATTCCATCACTCAGAGTTATGCACGTAAACGACACACGTCGTGAATCCTTTGGAGCTATTCTTCGCAACGCTGATGCTTTTCGCGGTCACCACGATAGCCTCCTTCATCTATTACAAGAAAATCAGCCAGGCCCAGGAAGAATACGAGGAGTCGAGAGACCTCGTGAGGGGCATAACCAACGGATTCACGAGGCAGATTTCGAGGCTAACGACTGCGATCTCAGGTTTTGAAAGCGACGCATCTGACGCCCACAGGGTGGCTGCTCAGGCGTTGGAGGCCACCAGGGTGGCTGTCGAGGCCTCAAAGGCGGGGGTTGACGAGAGGAAGCTCCTCGCCGAGAGGTTCGAGGGAACGGAGAAGGCAATCGAGGAGATGAAGAAGGAGATCCAGGAGATATCCAAGAGGCCCGTACCCCTCGTGCAGGCGATCCCCATGGATGCGCCGATACCCCTCCAGCAGCGGGATGTCCTTGGCCAGCTCACCCTCACGGAGTTCGACGTCCTCACTCTGATCGACGAGATGGGGGAGGGATCCGTCCCGGAGATACGGGAGAAGATCCAGAAGACCCGGGAACACACCGCGAGGCTCCTCAAGAAGCTCTTCGACAAAGGTTTCATCGACAGGAACACCAGCAGCATGCCCTACAGATATCACCTCAGGAAAGAGATCGTGGAGCTCGTCAAGAACCACCAGGCTCGGAACGAGATTAACCTCTGACGGTCTTCCGCAATTCTTAAGGCCCATTCACGCTGAAATCGTAATGATTGTGCATGAAGTCAACGAGCATAGGTAAAGCACCGCAATTCAACCCGGTGGAGGGCGCGACGATGGACCTCCTCGGCGACGGAGAACGGATGACCCTGGTCCGGATAACAGCCCAGCCCGGCGCTGTCTTCCCCGATCATTCCCACGAACACGAGCAGATAGGAACCTGCGTGGCGGGAGAAGGGGTCCTCTCATCGGGCGGGAAAGATCTAGATGTGAAACCCGGGCAGTCATGGGTTGTACCCCCAAATGAGATCCACAAATTCGTAACCGGGGATGAGACAACCATCATCTACGAGTCCTGGAGCCCCCCCAGAGAGGACTACCGTAAGCTCGCCAAAATAATTTAAATCAGCCTCGCGTCGATCACCTTCCGGAGCCTGCTGCTGTGTCTGAGCACCTGAGGGAAGCCCTCGGAAAGATCATCGAGGCCGGTTACCAGCTCAGCGCAGACGGGTTCGAGTACCTCAAGACCCTGGAAGGGGAGGGCCTCGGGGACAGTGTCAGGGGAGCGCTTGCCGAAGCTTCTCGGTCCTCACCCGAAATCACGATTCTAGACAGGGCCTTCCTCCAGAGCGCATGCGAGAAGGATGAGAGCCACCTCGATCCCCTAAGCTTCGCTCCCAGCACCCCCAGGGTCAAACCCCTCGCAGCTGAGTATGACGCGATGATACGGCTGCCCGAGAATCTTCCGGGGGAGCCCCAGGGGGACATCTTTGGATATCTGGAATACTTTAGGAGCCGCTTCAGGAAGGTGGAACGCATCCTCCGCCAACGGATCGACGTCCGGGACGCAGTCTCCATTGACAGCGCCCTAAAGATGCCCCTCAAGGCCAAGATGAAGGTCATCGGCATAGTCACCACGAAGAGGTCCCGGGGCCATCGCCTCTTCTTGGACGTCGAGGACCTGGAGGACTCTATCACGGTGATGGCGACTGACAGCGAGGTGGTCCGGAAGGGGCTCTCTATCCTCCAAGACCAGGTCATCTGCGTTGACGCCGTGAAGTACCGCCAGGACCTCCTCGTCGTCAACGACTTCATCTGGCCCGACATCCCCAGCAGGCCCCCCAACAGATCCGAGGCGCCTCTCTGCGCCGCGTTTATCGCGGACATCCATATCGGGAGCGTCCACTTCAACAAGGCTCTTTTCGACCGCTTCATCCGGTGGATGAACCTCGAGTTGGGCCCCCCGCAGTCCAAGAGGCTCGCAGGCCGGATCAAATACGTGGTGATTGCAGGGGACCTCGTGGACGGCATCGGGGTCTACCCCAACCAGATGAGGGAGCTCGAGATCACCGACATTCGGGAGCAGTACAAGGTCGCAGGGATGCTCCTACAGGAGCTACCCGACCACGTGGAGATCATCGTCCTCCCGGGCAACCACGACGCGGTCCGGAAGAGTCTCCCCCAGGTGCCCCTCTCCCGGGAGTATGCTGAGGTCCTGGACGAGAACGACAGGATCCACCTATATGGGAACCCGAGCCGCCTCCAGCTCCACGGCGTCGAAGCGTTCATCAGCCATGGGAAGGCCTTGGACGAGATCCTGAGCCAGGTCCCCGGCCTCGAATTCCAGAATCCTGTGGGGGGGATGGAGCTCCTCCTCCGCTGCAGGCACGTCGCCCCCACCTATGGTAACTCCACCCCAATCGCCCCGGAGAGGGAGGACCGCCTGGTGATCTCCTCGACCCCCGACATATTCCACATGGGTCACATCCACGTCCATGGAACGAAAAAATACAAGGGAACGACGTTGATCGCCTCGGGTGCGTGGCAGGATCAGACCCCATTCCAGAAACGGGTCAATCTCACACCCACGGTCGGGGTCGCCCCCATCGTCGACCTCCAGACCCACACGGTGATACCAATCGACTTCAATAAGCTCGGGTGAGCCCCCGAGCCACCAACCCCGCCACCCTGACCGGCTCCGGGATCCGACTTATCATCGCAGAGTCCTTCAGAACCCCTTCGGCCCACCCCGAGTCGCATCCGATGGCCTCGAAGTAGATCTCGGGGTCTTCCCTGAAGACCCGGGTGCTATAAATTTCCCCCAGCCCCTCGATAGTCTTCCATCTACTCTCCCAGTCGGGGAAATGCTTCCTAAGGGCCGCCAGCACCGCATCGTTGTCGGGTTCGACCCCCGAGTAGACAATGACAGGGACCCCCGTTTCGGCATGGATGACACGTGGGTTGATGACGTTGAAGCCCCCGAAGGTGATCCCCCCGAGGATAACGGCTTCGACCTCGATCCCCCGCATCATGGAGAGGAGCTTATCGGTGGCGTCTAGGCCGTCGACCCGGATCTCCGCGTGACGGACTTTGAGGATCCTGTCCCCCTTCATGAGGACCCCGCAGAGAATGGTGCGGCCTGGTGCTTTCCTGTTGAAGGCGTCGAAGCTCCCGTCCTCCACTCCTAGAATGCGGAGCGGGCCATCCCCGGGGGTCAATACTTCTCGATCTTACCGTATATATCGGATCTAATAAGGAACTGGGGGTAGAGGGCTGAGGGCACCTCGACGACGCCATCGTGGATCACTATCCTCTCGATGCTTTCCAGGGTCTTCTTGTCGAGGTCTTTCTCGAAGGTGAGGCGCCCAGAGGTCTCGATCCTGAAGGGGCCCACCTCCTTCTCGAGGCTCTGGATGTCCTTCTTGGAGAGGGTGATATCCCCGTCGTTCTTGAGAGTGAATGCGCCAGAGGCCTTCCCGCCGTTTCCGTTGGCCACGCCGTTCTGGTAGCTCCCGTTGAGGAAGTCGGTGAGAGCCTGGTTCATCACCTCGCTGACTCGCTTGCCGTCCTTCTTCGCCATTGAGAACACCTCGTGGTAAAGCTCTGTGTCGAGCCCACGGATGGCGACGGTCTTACGAGGCACCTTGATAACACGTCCACAAGCTAGAATGTTTACTTGTTTACATGTTAACAAGTTATCTTATAAGCTTGTCGAGAGGTTGATATGCCGAAAGACTTCGGCCAGTTTCTCGGTTGGGGTTCGAGGCGCGATGATATGTTAGATCTAGATGGAACCATGAGCGATAAAAAGCGCTCGGCAGCCCGAGGCGGGAGGGGGCGCAACTTTGGCAAGTTTATCGAGGTCTATCGCCAGCTTTTACTCCTGAACGAGAACAACAACCTCGCGACCACCCTCAAGAACATCCAGGAGCTTCTCACCTTCACCGAGAAGGTCTTCTCCTCCCCCGCCGTGGCCGAGGTGTTCCTCTACTTCTGCCTCCACGGGGCCTCCACTGCCTGGGTTCTCCAGAACGAGCTCAGCCTCCCCGAGGCCACCGCCTACCGGGCGCTGAAGAGGCTCAGGTCCATAGGCATCGTGGTCCCCGCGCTCAAGGTCTCCAAGGTGAAGAGCTCCAAGGGGGGCCCCCGCCCCACAGTCTGGGCGCTGGAGGGTTCGTCCAACGAGGAGGTGGCAAAATCCCTGAGGCTCCACTACCAGCTGCTGAGCCCCAAGTTCCAGGTGGCAGAGACGGTGGCCCAGACTATCCTCGACGAGTACATCACCAAGAGGAAAGTGGACGAGATCAGCTACAGGGAGATAGTGGTCCAGGTGAAGGCGCTCCGGGTCCCCTTCAGGACCCCGGACATCGCCGACCTCGCCGCGATCTACCTCAACGAGCGGGGCATCAAGGTCTGGCGCTAGCGCCTAGGCCGCCTCAAATTCTAGGACCCCGTCACGGCGCCTCTCCGCTAACCTCTCCCTGTTTCTGAGATAAATCAGGTGAGCGTAGGTCTCGGCTGCCGCCATCCTCTTGGTCCAGAACGCCATCCTATCCCAGGGCCGGCTGTCCCACGAGACGACTGAAGAGACATCGAAGACAGTCCTGGCCCCCCCTTTCAACGCCGCGATGATCTCTCCGCAGCGTCTCTCATGATGGTCCTCAAGCTCGGAGACCCTCCCCGCGAGGTCATGGAAAATCCATTCGTGTCCGGGGAGCACGGTCTTTACAGGGAGGTCCCTGACCCGATCAAGGGATTCCAAGTAGTCTCCGAGGGGATCTCCCTCGAGGTAGGCGTGATGGCTGATGTGGGAGGTGATCTTTGGGAGGACGTGGTCCCCCGAGAAGAGGATCTCCTTCTCCGCGTCGTGAAGGCAGAGGTGCTCCCGGGCGTGCCCCGGTGTCCAGAAGGCTTCAAGGGAATGGCTGCCGAGGCGGAGGCACTCCCCGTCGGTTATCGTCTCATCGATCTCGAGTTTCCACCGGGGCCGCCTGAAGACGTGCTCGTACTGGCTGAAGAGCTTGAGGAAGTCGCTGCCCCCCCAGGCCGCGATCTCGTCCCGGGTATCCTCGAAGGCCGTCTCCCGAGTCTCCTCCCACTGTCGCTGGACTTTGACTGCCTCCTCGAGGGCCACGACGGTGACGGCGGTTTTTTCCTGGATCCTGTCGATGAGCCCGACGTGATCCGTGTGCATGTGGGTCACGATGATCTTCTCGATGTCCGAGATCCCGAGGCCCAGGGTTGAGAGCTGGGCTTCGAGGGCGTCTAGGCCCTTTTTTGTCGGGATGCCCGTGTCGATGAGGGTTCCGGCGTCCCTGAGCAGGTAGGAGTAGGTCTTCCCCAGGGGGTTGCGCCGCATCGGTATCTCGAGCTGGTGGACTCCCTCAACTATCTCCCGCATGGTCTTGGTTACGGGTGCCCCGCTGCTTAGGTGTTCTGGTCGGGGATCCACCACTCCGAGCCGGGGCGGTCCACCCACTCGGGCCACCGGAGCCCGACGGGGGGCTCAACCCCTTCAGGGACGAGGGGAGCCTCGTAATGCCCTCTCTTTCTCTCCTCGAACTCCGCCTTGGCCTTCTCGAGGAGTTCCGGCACCGTGATGAGATCTAGGGCCGTGGCCATCATCACCTTCGCGGCTGTCTCCCCCATCCTATGGGTCGCGCCAGTCCCGCATAGGGCCGAGACCACCCACCTGGGGTACCTGAACCCGGGGACGGGGGCGAGGCTCTTACTCACGTAAAGGCGGACGCTGGGGGCGTGCCATGTGAACTCGTTGACGTCATCGGCGGGGTGGAAGCTGTCGTAGGCGTGCTCGGGCTCGGTGAGGATCTCGTCGTAGGTCTTCTCCATAGGCTCAATGCCTAGGTTTTTCTGTATCTTTCGGCCGAACTCCTCGTCTTCCTCGGTGTGCCTGGGGGGCCCTATCTCCCTGAGGTTCCCCATCATCAGGTCCGTGAGGGCTCTGTTGGGGAGCCCCGTGCGGACCGCGGTGATGAGCCTCTTCTCCACGCTGCAACTCGAGACCAGGGCTGCGGCGTCGGCGCACCGCTCCACCACCTCGGTGATGGCCTCCTGGTCCCTGAGGCTCCGGGTCCTCCAGCAGTAGACGAGCTGGCTGAACTCGGGGGTCGCGACGGTGCACTGGCCCCCGGTCATCATGAACTCGTTTATGCTCCCGCCCCGGCGCATCAGGGCGAGGATGTGCTCCTTCATGAAGTTGACGTTGTTGTACATCAGTATCGCAGCGTCGAGGGCCCCGGGATAACTCACGTCGCCGCTGGTGCCCCCCGTCGCCTTCTCCACCTTGAACTGGAAGAGCATGGACTTGTAGGCGAGGGGCCAGACCTCCCCGAGTACCGTGGTGGGCCCCCCGGGGTGCCACGTCAGCAATGCGTCCATCCCCTCGAAGTGGCCGTCCCGGGCCATGTAGGGCTTCCCGACGCAGAGCTTCTCCGCCGGAGTCCCCAGGAGCTTGATCCTGACGTCGAGCCCGTGTTCCGTGGCGGTCTCCTTAAGCCCGACGGCAGCCACGCACGAGGCGACCCCTATCATATTGTGAGCGTCGGTGAACCCCGGCCCGTGGGAAACCGCGGGCTCTTCCCAGGCCACCGCCTTCTGGGAGTGGCCCGGCGTCGCGTCGTATTCGGCGAACAGCCCCATCACTGGTCCCCTCTCTCCCCAATTGGCTACGAAGGCCGTGGGCATCCCGGAGACCCCTTCCTCGACGTCGAACCCGTTCTCCAGGAGATAGTCGATGAGCAGCCTGGCGGACTTGTACTCCCTTAGCCCGGGCTCCGCCCAGGCGAAGAGGGCGTCGCTCATCTCGGCCATCTTCACAGAGTTGGCATCGATCCATTCGACGGCAGACCTCTTGGCCGCGCTCCATTGAACCATAAAAATCTCCGATCAACCCCCTGCCCGGATTGGATAAAAGGTTGATCGGATCAGCTATCCCGTCTCTTTGCAGTCTGCGCCTCGTAGTGGGCGGACCTAAGGGGCTCCGGGAGTCTCCCCCGGCGCCATGTTTCCCGGGTGATCCTCCCGGCGATCTCGAGGTCGATTCTGTGGCCCACCGAGACGTAGATGGGGGGCCCCTCACTCCTCTTCACTTCGGCGCCCACTGCTAATCCATCGAAGATAAGGGGGGTTAATACACCCCTTATTTTACCAACCTCGCCGACCAGAGGCCTCCTGGCGACACCGATCGTAGGCTTGTCGACCTCGAGCCCCACCGAAGACGCCAGACCGCATCTCCTCGGGTGGGCTATACCGTGGCCGTTCACCATCAGAACGTCGAATCCCGAGACCTTGCTCACGGCGGAGAGCAATCCGGGAGCCTCCCTGAAGGAGAGATATCCGGGGATGTAGGGGAACCGGGCTTCGATGGTTGTTGAGGCCGAGTCCACGATCTCCAAGTCCCGGTTCATGACCACGCAGGCCGCGTATGCGGTATCCCCTTTATAGGAGGCGTCGACGCCGGCAATCAAACCATCACGCTCTAAAAGGGACGTAATTACGACCCTTTTTCCTCTCTCCTCCTGATCTCCCGCCATCTCCTCTAGGAGCCTCTTCCCTCTGAACCCCGAGAAGATATGGCTGTCTGAGGAGTCAGGCTTGGGAACGACCCTCTCACGGTATGAATGAAACATCTCCCGCTTCAGGGCTTCTTTCACAGCGCTCTCGGCGACAGGGTCCCCCATCGCGGAAGCCAGGAGAACGGGCACAGTCACCATATCATCCGGTATCTGGTCTAAGAGTGCCAAGAGCGCCGAGTAGAAATCGGGGCAGAGGTCCACCACTTGGGATCTGAGGGGCCGCCCCTTTTTATGGATAGGGAGCCGGAACAATCAGTCTCTATCGATCTTCCAGCTGGTTCCGTCGTTGGTGTCCGTCAGGGTCACTCCAGCCTTTTCCAGGAGGTCCCTGATCTCGTCGGTCATTGCGTAGTTTTTCTCCGCCCGGAGCCTCTCCCTGACCCCCGCGATGAGCCCTATGAGTTCATCGGAGAGGCCGTCGCCTCCTCCCCCCCTCTTCTCGAAGAGGCCCAGGGCCTCGAGGAGGGCCCGGTATGCTGCCTCGCCTTTGAGGAGGATGCCCTTGTTGGTGGGGCTCGAGACGTACTCGTTGATTGCTCCGGAGAGGGCGTGGAGGGCGTCGATGGCCCCGTGGGTGTCCAGGTCGTCGTCCATTGCGGCCTCGAAGCTCAACCGATGCTCCTTGACTGCCTCTAGGAACTCTGCCTCCCTCTCCCCGTAGGAGAGGTGCTTATCCTCCTTCCTGAGGGCGTCCTCGATGAGGTCCAGGGTGTTCTCCAGCCGGTTCACGGAGTTCTGGGCCACCTCCATGGCCTGCTCCGTGTAGTCGAGGGGCCTCCTATAGTGGACGCTGAGGTAGAAGTATCGGAAGACGTCTGCCGCATATTTGGAGAGGACCTCGTCGAAGTTGACGTAGTTACCGAGGCTCTTGGACATCTTGCGACCGTTGATCATGAGGAACCGGGCGTGGATCCAGTTCCTCACGAACTCCTTCCCGGTGAGGCTCTCGCTCTGCGCGATCTCATTCTCGTGGTGGGGGAACACGAGGTCCTCCCCGCCGGCGTGGATGTCCAGGGTGTCGCCGCATAGGCTCCTGCTCATGACGCTGCACTCGATGTGCCAGCCGGGGCGCCCCTTCCCCCAAGGGGACTCGTAGTAGATGCCCCGCTCCACCTCGTCAGGTGTCGAGGTCTTCCAGAGGGCGAAATCGTTCACGGCCTCCTTGTCGTACTCATCCGCGGCCATCCGCTCGGTCTTCTCGACTTTAGAGATGTTCATCCTGCTGAGCTTCCCATAATCGGGGAACTTGTTTATGTCGAAATAGACCCCATCCTTCGCGACATAGGCGACCCCCTTCTCCACCAACTCCTTCACGAAATCCACCATCAGGGGGGCGTACTCAGTGGCTTTCGGATAGACGTGAGCCCTCTTTATATTCATGAGGTCGAGCCCCCTGAGGAACGACTCGATGTACCTCTCGGTGAACTTCTCGAGGCTCACCCCCTCCTCCCCGGAGTCCCGGATGGTCTTGTCGTCGATGTCGGTTATGTTCATGACATGGAAGACGTCGTAGCCCCTGTACTCCAGCCACCTGCGGAGGATGTCCCCCGCGGTGAATGTGCGGAAGTTCCCGATGTGGGGGTCGCTGTAGACCGTGGGCCCACAGACGTACATCCTCACCTTCCCCAGCTCTAACGGCTCGAACGGCCTCTTGGACCGCGTGAGGGTGTCATACAACTGGAGACCCTTCTGGTTCTCACTGGACAAATTTCTTCACTCCATTTCTCCTAGAATCAACTAGACCCGGCGAGACACTGAACCCTTTCAGGTCGATGTACACAATAGTCTCAGTCTTCCCTTCTAGCTGGAAGAAGAGCGGGGGCGCTGAAATAAAAAGTTAAGGGTTTACGGCTACGGGTCTCCGAGCCGGTCCGTGAGCCTCCTCACCGACTCCCCGAGCCTCCTCCTCCCCGCCTCGGCGGTCACCTCGCTCCGGGTCCTCTCGATGACCCCCCGGGCGATATCCAGCTTCCGCCTCAGCCCCTTCAGCAGGGGCACCTCCTCCATGGTCACCAGGCTCAGGTAGATCTCCTCCATCGTCGAGAGCCGGTCCTCGGCGGTCTCGATGTCCCCCAATCTGAGGGCGTCGAGGGCCTGCCTCCTCAGCTCCCCCGGGACGTCCCCGAGCCCCATGAGGTACGATGTCATGGGTACCCCCAGCGCGGCCGGATCGGGGAACTCACCGGACTCCGTGAGCCCCATGATAATCGAGGCCTCGGAGAACTCCTCCTTCGCGGCAGAGACTTGGTCGAAGCGCCCCAGCTCGGGATGCTCCTCTATGATCGCATCCATCTCGGATATGAGGCCGGACGCCTCCTCGAGCCGTTTCCCAGCCTCCGCCTCCTCCCCGGAGTGTACTCTGAGGATGGCCTGCTTGGAAAGAATCCTAGCCCTCCGGGCCCGCTCCATCACCTTGTCCAGGGCCTTGTCCCGGAGGCGGAGCTCCTCGGCCCCCTTCTTCACCAAGTCTTCGAGCAATGATCTCCCTTCTCACAGGATACTCTTGAGCACATCCGCCGGCAGATTTCCGCCGCTGAGGATAAGGGCCACCTTCTTTCCCTGTAGCCTGTCCCGGATCTTGATCCCCGCTGCGAGGGAGGCCGCGCCGGCCCCCTCGGCGATGGTGTGTGCCTTCTCGACGTAGAGCTTGATCGCGGCCTCGAGCTCCTCATCGGTGACCAAGACGAAATCGTCGAGGAGGTCCCGCATTATGCTTACGGGGAGCTCGAAGGCGATCCGGGTCGCGAGGCCGTCCGCCATCGTCTTCGCGGACTCGGTGGACTCGAGCTTCCCGCTCTTCCAGCTATTGTAGACGCTGGGGGCGTGGGTGGACTGGACCGCGATGATCTCGACGTCCGGGGCTGCGGTCTTGAAGCACGTGCATATCCCTGAAGCCTGGGAGCCTCCCCCCACCGGGACTATCACCGCGTCCAACTCCGGGAGATCCTCAAGGATCTCGAGGCCAACGGTGCCTACCCCAGAGATAAGCAGGGGCTCGTTGGCGCTGTGAATGTACCTGTACCCCTTCTCCACGGAGAGGCGCTCCGCGTTCTCCCTAGCCTCGTCAAAGTCCTTCCCCCCCTCAATGATCTCCGCCCCGTAGCTCCTGATCCCCCCGACCTTGACGGGGTTCGCCCCCTCTTGGACGCAGACGACCGCCTTCACCCCGAACATCTTGCTCGCGAGGGCAATCGACTGGCCGTGGTTCCCCGTGGAGGCCGTGATCACACCCCGCTTTCTCTCATCGGGGCTGAGCTGGCTGATGAGGTTGATGCCGCCCCTGATCTTGAAGGCCCCAGTGGGTTGGATGTTCTCATGCTTCACATATGCCTCGAAGCCGAGGGCCTCAGAGAGCAGGGGATACTCGATGAGAGGCGTCTTCGAGAGGTAGGGGGCGATCCTGTTCTTCGCCCTCAAAATATCCGTGAACGTGGGCTTGACATACATGCCTGTCGCCAACTAGTCTGCCCGACGGGGTTTATATCTCTAAGCTTGGCCCCTCACACTCAGATGACCCCGAGCTCATAGATAACTGGAATATACCCGTCCGGGCAAGCATAGCGGGCCACCCAGTTCCCCTCATTTTCCTCTGCGAAGGCCACATCACCCCCGTGAGCGAGAGCATAGATCTTCGGCAGCGCCGAGTAGAGGGCGTGTAGACAGATCTTTCCCTGAATCTCATGGTTGTCCCAGTCGAAGAGGATCTCATCCCCCACTTTCTGGCCCGCGGCACAGTATCCTTCCTGGCTTATCGTCTTGACCAATACCTTTGCCATGGAGCTCCTCTCCCCTTCCGTGTGAGACATCCATTTCCTCTAACATTCACGACCAACTCTTATAATCCTCCAGCCCAGATAGGGGAATTCGAGATGAGCATTCCCCAAGTCAGGATCGCCGTGATAGGGGGCTCGACGATCCTCGGCTCCGGGTTCCCGGGGGCCCTGGACGGCGTCGAGGTCCTCGAGGAAGCCGTCGTCTACGAAACCCCTTTCGGCCCCACCGCACCCTTCACCCGTGCCTCCGTCGGCGGCAACGAGTTCCTTTTCGTCCCCTTCCACGGCATCACCCGGGGCATCATGAACACCGAGCCCGACAGCGCCGGGGAGAGGGTCTTCTACGTCCTCCTCAAGGCCGGGGTCACCAAGATCATAGGAACCGCCCTCTGCGGCTCCACGAATCCTCTCCTCGACCCCGCCGACGTGGTGATCCCCGACGGCTTCGTGGACTACACTACGAAGCGGGCACAGAGACTTTTCAGGGCGATAAAGGCGAAGGGGGAAGAAGTTGGATCCTTCTCCTACCGCCTCCATCAGCCCTTCTGCCCCCGTCTGAGCAGTCTCCTGGTCGCGGGGTCCAAGAAGGCCGGCTTCCCCAGGGTCTTCCCCCGGGGAGTTGTGGGGGTCGCGGAGGGGCCCCGCCTCGAATCTCCCTCGGAGATTCGTCTCAGATACACCGATCAAGGCATCGACGTGGTCACCATGAACCTGGTTCCCGAGGTCTTCTTCGCCCGGGAGATCGGGGCCTGCTACGCCGCCCTGGAACTGGTCTCCAACTATGGCGAGGGGCTGGTCTCAACAGAGTGGACCGGAGCCGAGGCCTTCAGGGAGTTCCAGAGCCACTGGCGTCTCCCCTCAGCCGAGGCCCTCCTTCACGCGGTCAGGCACATGGAAACAGGGGACGTGAGCTGCGGCTGCGCCTCCAACCGCTGGCCCTCAATACTCACCTGAATTTTCTTTCGGTCTTTTGTTACGATCTTTACCTTCGATCTATATTTACTGTCAGTTTTATATGGTATTAATTTCCTGTTCAATGATGCATGAAACCTTCATGTTTTCCAGGGCGAAAAAGGGGGCTAACCCAGTCTGTAACACTGATGATCCTTCTTGTCCTCTCGGTCGTCTTGGCCAGCGGCACCGTGGGTCTCTACACCCTCTCAGTTACCACATCGGCGATGAAGACGGAGCAGCTCGTCATAAGGAGCGCCCGGATCTGGGCGGACTCGTCAGGCTCTCAGGTAGCCCTCCACGTCGAGAACATCGGGGGCCGAGACGCCCTCATCACCTCGATCGAGGTCGGCTTTGTAGAGGAAGGCTGGGACTCCGTCTTCTACGCAGTGGGAGAGGGGGGCTTAATGGAACCCGCGGAAGACCTCAACATCACCGGGGCTTTCAACCACACCGTTAGTGGGGTGGAATACTCCTTCGAACCGGTCACGGGGAGCATCATGATCCCGGTCAGCGGGAGCGTGTTGATCTACGTGGACAATCCCGAAACCGTCGACATCCAAGACCTCGGGATGGTCGTGGAGGTCATCGTCTACACCTCTACCCTGCCCTACATGACGATGGACGACGTCGAGTCCACATAGCTAGGCAGGCTCGGGTCATCCTTCTAGCGACCGGTTGACGAGGGCGCAGATGAAATCTATATTCGGGATCACATCAGGCCCGTTGGGGAGGCATAACATTCTCTTAGAGAGCATGTCGGTGATCTCGGGGCTTTTGAGGGGCTCCCTGTAGAAGTCCCTGAAATCGACTCGCTCCCTGTTCTCCGCTATGAATTCGTCTCTGCCGTCCATGAGGCAGCCCACGATGTAGTTGTTCGTGGCCGTGATCTCCTGGAACTGGAGTGGAATCTTCTTCCTGTATAACTTGGCGATCTCCGCTTTTTGTTTCAGGATATCATCGATGTGGTCCATCATCGAGACCCCGATGAAGGCACACGCCTCGGGCATCTTAGAGAACAAATCCCTAAGGTGTCTGCACTCGGCCGCGAGGACCCCATCGTTGGTAACTATCGCGCCTCCCTCACCACCGGTGGTGATGACCTTACCCCCTGCGAAGCTGATGATCTCGATGGCGCCCCGATCCCGGCTGATCTCGGCCCCGAAGCTCTGGGCGGCGTCGAAAAAGAGCCTCTCGGTCTCCGTCTCCTTTATGTCGGACTTGTTACCGAAGGTGTCCATCCCCATCACGATGTCGGTGGGGTACTCCTGGTCCACGAGGGTCCATGTCCTGGGGTCCACATCCCCATACCTGATGTCCTTGATCCCCGCGAACTCGATCGTATATCTCACGGAGTCGAATGTGAATGCGGGCACAGTGATCGACTCCACCCCGATCCGATCCGCGTACGAACGGAGCCCAATAAGCAGCGCTGACGAGCCTGTCCCCGTCGCGATTGCGTGGTCCACGTCAAGGTAGGAAACTAGGGCCTCCTCGAGTCTTTTAACATTCTTCCCCTTCGTGTACCACCGGGTCTCCACGATCTCCTCGAAACCCTTCGCGAGCCTCGGCGCGTTCAAGGGGTAGGGGCGGGAGAAGGGTATGCGCTTCACTGGTGTCATGCAGGATTTCCTCTTCACATGTGGCGCTTCCTGAGAGATAAAATAATATGTTGGAGGGTCAGCCCACCACCGCCTTGATGAGCTTCAAGTGGTTTCCACCCAGGATCTTATCGATGTCCTCCTTTGCGTAGCCCCCCCCGACTAGTTCAGCGGTGATGTTTGGCATCTTGGTGACGTCTTCGAGTCCTTCGGGGGTGTAGGGGATCCCGTCGAAGTCGGAGCCGAGGCCCACGTGATCCGGCCCCACTAGGCCCACTATGTGGTCGATGTGGTTCACGACGCCCTGGACGGTCGCACGGGTCGGATGGACGAATCCGGGGGCGAAGTTCATCCCCATCACGCCCCCCCTGTCTGCCATGGCACGGATCATATCATCCGTCATGTTCCGGGGGTGGTCGCAGACGGTCCGGGCATTGCTATGAGAGGCCATCACGGGACCCTTCACGACGTCCATGAGATCCCAGAACCCGGCGTCGCTCAGATGGGATACGTCGATGAGCATCCCGAGGCGGTCCAACTCCTCGACGGCCTCCACGCCCAGCTCGGAGAGCCCGCCCCCCGTCCTCCCATCGGCGATGCCGTCGGCGAGCTCGTTCCTGAGGCTGTGGACGAGACCCACCATCCTCACCCCGAGGCGATGGAAGACCCCGAGCATTCCCACTTTCCCTTCGATGATGTCTGCTCCCTCTATGGAGAGCATCGCCGCGACTTTCCCCTCGGCCGCGGCTTTGACGATTTCTTCATGGGTCGTCACCGGGGTGACAGCATCCGGGTACGCAGCACATTCTCTATAGAAGATATCGATCATCTCCATGGCCGTTCTCAAGGCGTAGGGCCGTGTCCTGTCCCTCACCGAGGAGATCGCGAAGACCTGGCAGTCGACGCCCCCCTCTCTTAGCCTCGGGAAGTCGATGTGGCCCAGAGAGGATCGCACCCCCATCCCGATGTCTGACCGGTCGTCCCACTGGGAGTTCCGGGGCTGGGTGAACATTGGCATCAGGCATTTCAGGGTGTCGCAGTGGGTGTCGACGACAAGAGCCTCCCTGTGAAGCTCCATTATTCCATTGTCCAAAATATCCCCGGAGATATGAGGGGGGAAACCCGGTTAAACCTTAGGATTCCAGGGCTCTCTCGTATCTCTTCTGGATGTAGGGCGCGCGCGACGGCATTAGAGACCGCAATAGCGGCGCTCCTCCTTGTTGTGGTCAGGCAGCTCTACCCCGCCCTGTCCTAATAGAAACAGAGCACAATAATACGCGATCCCGGCGTATCTAGATCACGAACCGGGTTCCCGGCTGCTCGTTCTCCCTCTGCTTCGCTAGGCCCTTCCGGGTACCCGTGTTGGTGATCTCGATGTCGTATGTGATGAACTGCTCCACCATGCCGGTGATCTTCTGTGTCATTTCTTCCAGCTCCTCCTTGGTGAAGCTGGACATTATCTCGGGGCTGTTTGCCCACTGCATCCACCCCGCGAGGCTCTGGCCCAGGGCCCCGAAGGAGAAACGCATCACCCGTACCAGTTCCAGCCTGTCCTGGTCGGGGTTCTCCAAGAGCCCCCTGAGCTGCTTGAGGGTGTTCTCGCTTCTCTGTATCCAGTTCTGGTGCATTCTGGTTCACTGCGGATAGTGTGAAGCGGTCCCTGATAAACGTCATGGAGGATGGAATCCTTAAATCGGGGATGCGTCGGCTATAATTCTGAGCCGGGATCTCCTAGCCTGGTAGGGAGCTAACACCCTCTCGGGTGGCTCATGCCTGGAAAGCTAGTGTCCGTATGGACACAAGGGTTCAAATCCCTTTCCCGGCGCCACTCAATCATTGGGGGCGCACGAAGAGCTGTCTCTGGAGCCCCGCCTTACGGACTACCAAACCGTCCAGTCGGTCGTCGAACTCGGTCCGCATCTCTTTGTAGCGTGAGAGGGTGTCCCTCATCTCCTGGGAGTTGTTCCTGAGCTCCAAGGTGGTCTCGGGGTCCTCGGGAGCGGCGATAGAGACTGTGTGGGATCCAAACCTCCTGGACTCGAGGCTGAAGATGTGGGACTTAATACTGACGTATCTCGGGTTCCTTCTCATGGTATTGATTTCGCCCTCGATCCTGAGGATCTCACGCAAAACCGACTTTCTGTCGACTAAAACTTTCACCTTCTATATATACGCGTCCGTCACTTATAACCTGACTTGCCTGATGCGTGACTTTCGATAATAATGCTCTCGGAAACTATGAGTCAGATATCAAAAAGGAGGAGAATGCGTCAAGCGTTAACGATTGAACGTCTATCTCTTATGACGTTTGACCCTATCAGATTTCTGTTCCGCCTTCCGAGCGGCGAATTTTCTCGATCCCGTGATCCTAGTCCTGTGGAACTTGTATCGCTTTTCATCCTCATCCTGATCTGGTTTCGATACCTCATCGTAGAAATTAGGGTAGGAGATCTCGTTTGTGTCTAGTTTAACAATGAGATCGTTCAGGCGTTGCCGTTCCTCGTCCTCCTCTGACTGATCAAATCTCTCCGAGTATGCACCGTACGCCGCGCTGAACTTGAAATCGGTGTTCTCGAAGACTTTCTTCTCAACTGCCTCTTCGGTCATCTCAACTGGTACCCTATTGGAACATTCCCCCTAATAACTGCATCAATTGCGTATGGGCGGGCCGACGGATAGATGGGTTCAGTTTCCCGGGGGACTTTAGCCTAGGTTGAATCCGCGCCCGACGGGCGGTTCCATAGAATTTTATATCTGCAGTATGGGTCCCCGTGGCCCATGCAGTTAAGCCTCTCCCCCTCGAAATCCGGCCCTAGGGCTTTGACGACGCCATCATGGAAGCCCTTGTCGAGGGCGTTGCATATAAGTTCGGGGTTCGTCTTCACCAACTCGAAGAAGAGGCAGTTTCTCTCTTGGAAGATGAGCTCGTCCTCGCTCTGTGAGACCACCTCGGGCTTAGTCCCCCTCTCCCCCAGGAGCCCCTCGACGAAGAGGCGCCGGAAGGAGTCCAGAGTCCACCGCTCCAGGCCGTTCTCGGAGGCGGTGTTCTCAAGGAGGTCGAAGCCCGCCTTCACCGCTACCCTGAGGAGGATTTCCTTGGTGGCCTCGCTCCCCAGTATCGAGAGTAGTCCCCCGACGATGATCTGGTTGAGGAGAAAGTAGTCTCGTTGGGGAAAACTCACCCTTATGTTGTCCCCCGTGATGCGGTAGACGGTGGTGGGGCGGCCTACGCCCCCCTTCCTCTCCGGTAATGGCTCCACTAGCCCGGTCTGGGTCAGAGAGCTCAGGTGATGTCGGACCGTGATGGCTTTCAACCCGACTCGGTCTGCGATTTCGTTGATGTCCTTCGGCTCGTCTGTTAAGGCGTTGAGTATCTCCCACCTTGAGTCACTTGACAGCGCCTTGAAGACTTCCGATTTATTCAACATCCCAACGCTCTCGATAACATAATCCCTGTGTAATTAAAATGTTCTTTTCATTTTGCGAAAAACATACGGAACATTCAAGCCGCATCAAACACCACAGGAAATGCCAAGCACAGTCCTGGTCACCCGCGCCTCTCGAATCGAAGAAGGCGAGCCTCGAGTCCGACGTCAGCGCTCTGAGCAGCGAGGGCTCCACCCTGGAATCCTCGGTCTCGAGCCTTGAGGCCGATGTCACAGACCTCCAGGCCAAGTCCGGCGGCATGACCAACTACGCGATTGGCGGGGTCATAGGTCTCATCATCGGAGCCATCGCGGTCTACTTCCTGACTAAGCAATCCTAAACACAAACGAACCCCTTCTCTTTTTTCATCTTATCCAATCGTGCATGTTAAATTTGGACTCGCCACTGAACCTTTCTGATAATCATGAAGATAATCAAGAGGGAGGACGCTCCCCGCTTGGAGACCGTGAAGGGTCGCCAGGGTGAGATACTGATGTCCGGTGAGAAGTGCATGATGATGGTGAATACCATCGAGCCGGGCCTCCCCACCCCGCCCCACAGCCACCCCCACGAGCAGATCGGCTACCTCATCGAGGGGAGCGGCATCCTCTACATCGACGGGGAGACCCGGGAAATGGAGGCCCAGGCCACCTTTCTGGTGCCCCCCCATGCTGCCCACAACTTCGACGCCACCGGGGACAAGCCCGCGGTCCTCGTCGAGGCCTTCGCCCCGCCCAGGGAGGACTACCTCGAGAGGGTAGCCTGGAAGGAGTGACCACGAGCGAGTCGGGCCGGATTCGAAACGCCGGATTCAATCAATGAAAAATCTTTATTGATAATAGGATAAACCTCAGCAGGTCAAACCCCATGAGTCTCCCACGGACTCTCCTCAAGAGGGGAGCGGCCATATTCGCGACGGTGGCGGTCACCCTGCTCCTGATTTGCATAGTCGCAGGAGCCTCGGGCATGGAGGAGCGGATCCTCCGGGGGAAGATGAACTACCTCGAGGGGGGATACGGCATC
>JADHWM010000007.1 GCA_016783485.1 Candidatus Bathyarchaeota archaeon | reverse complement strand
TCCCAGAGCATGTTCCCAGGTAAACAACTCGCTTCAGTAACCATCAGATCTCCTCGATGAGGCGGATATTCACCGAATATCATGGATTTCAGACAAGTGATATCATTCCATAATTCTCTTTTAAGCTCTCACTCAACCCTTCCCCGGGACAGGAAAATGCAGCTAGAACGAGTATCGCGATTAAACTCCGAGACAGACGAGGACCAAGAATACGACCTCGAACTCCTCACCGTCCGGAGCAGGATCAACACCAAGAGGGTCACAGAAGCCGAGGCGGAGCACCTCAAGTCCCTCAGACACATCAAGGACGCCCTCAGCCGGTTCGACCTCTCCAAGAACGAGGTCCGAGTCTACCTCTACCTCGCCCGATTCGGGGCCCAGAAAGCCCAGAGGATCGCAGAGGCCCTCAGCGTCCACAGGACCGAGGCCTACAAGATCCTCCGCCGCCTCGAGAAGCAGGGGCTCGTCTCCTGCGTCTTCGAGAGACCCATGAAGTTCGTCTCGGTCCCCTTCGAGAAGGCCCTGGGGAGCCTCATCGAGGAAAGGCGCCAGAGGGTTCACCAGATGGAGCAGTGGAAGAAGGAGCTCCTCAAGACCTGGCGAAGCCTCCCCACCCCGGAGGACAAGACCACCCGGAAAGAGACATTCCAGGTCCTCGAGGGCAGGAGGCAGCTGGGGGTGAAGGCCACCGAGATACTGAGCGCCTGCACCGACGAGATCCACATGATCCTCAGGGACGAAACACTCCTCTGGCTCTTCAACTCCCCCTTCTTCGACGACCTCGAGAAGATAGCGAAGAAGAAAGGGGTCAAGGTCAGCCTCATCACCAACTTCTCCCCCACGAGCAGCTACGTCCTCGAGGAGGTGGACCTGGGGAGCGGAGACTTCGACTACAAGGAGATCGAGGACTCCCCGTGCTTCATCATCTCCGACAACGGCCAGATGCTCCTCCTCCTGCACCGGGACGGGGACGACGGGAAGCCCTACGCGATGTGGACCAACTACCTGACCCTGGTGCAGTCATTCAGGCTGCTCTTCGACCTCCTCTGGGCCGAGAAGAGCGTGCCCCACGAGGACGTCACGGAGCTCCCCGAGCTGCCCCCCGAGGCCCTGTAATCCATCCCTCATCCCTTTTCTCGACACATGTCAGTGGTAGATATCAGCTACACACAAACCGAGATATCCGGACTTTTTCCAAGGTGAAACAAAGAGCCCGCGGTCAGTCTGGACGAGGTTAGGCAATGGAGAGGCGATCCGCCCCGAGACAAAATGGAGAGCGAGAACATTGAGGAGAAAGGATAGGGAAAATCCGAAGAAACGCAGAGGCCTCGCCGCCCCCGTGAGCCTCCTCCTCATAGTCTTCTCCCTCACCCTGGTCTCCACCGTGGCCTACAACTACGCCCTGAGACAGATCGACGCCAGAAAGGAAGACCTGAAGCTGGTAGCGGCGGAGGAGAAGATGCTCGACCTCGAGGAGGCCATCACATCCACGGCCTGGACCCCCTCCGGGTCCCGGACCCTAGCCTTCTCGGACTACGGGGGGCAGCTCAGGGTCGAGACAGCGGCCAACCCGTTGCAGATCAACGTCACCCTCGGGGCGTCGAACGGCACGGTCTATAACAGCGACACGGGGCGCTTCATCTACGAGCTCCCCAGCACGATCCTGGGGCGGGAGGGCCGGTGGATCAGGGGGGACAGGAGGGCTGTCGTCAACCAGAGCACCTCGTATCAAGCTCAGATGAGCGTCGTAACTGGCTCTGAATATCAGGAGCTGGTCTCCCGATACAGGCCTCTGGTCTCGTCGTCGGTGGATGGCCTGTCTGCCGGTCGGAGGATCAACTATGTGAGGATCTATGTGATCAACCTCAACGCGTCTGAGGGCATCACATCTGGTGGGGAGTTCCACGTCAAAGTCACTTGCATCGACGTCACGACCAGCCTCGACACATTCAACGGCACCGCCTCCGACACCGTTATGAGCGTCTTCGTTAGCCTCGACGGGGCGACCCGGACCATCTCGGTGCCCATAAGCGTCGGGGCCTCCGGCTCATCGGTCCGGGTCGAGGTGGTGGTGAGCAGCGTGAAGATCGAGGGGGTGGCCATCTGATGCCTTCCCAGGCCACCAGCTACTTCTACACCATCGTGGCGATGGGAGTCGTCGCCCTCATGATCACCAACGCGTTCAAGATTCAGGTCGCGGGCCTCAAAGCCTTCTCCGATCGCCAAGAGCTCCGGGAGCTCCTAGAGGCGGTGGCTACTGAGGCCACAGAGCTCATCGCGTTCACGGAGGCGACAAACGCCACCGCGAAGGTGAGCCTCCTGACACCTACGCTGATCGGCGACAGGGAGTACTGGATAAGGCTCCACTCCGACACAACCGAGGCCTGGGTGGAGGGAGCCTTCGGGGAGCCCTGGGCAGGGAACCCCGACCACAGGGTTGAGCTTCCCTGGGGCGTAGACGCGTCGGGGACTTACAGGGGGGGCTTCGGGACGCTGATGATGAACTGCACCATCCAGGGCGGCGTTCAAACGGTCGTCTTGGCGCGTTGGGAGAGTGGTTGAGAGTTGATGGCATTCAGGCGGAAGAAGAGCAGGCTCAAGGACATCGGGGACGAGGGGGTGCCTCGGGACACCCTGCTGGGCGCCCTCGGAATAAACCGGTGGAAAGTCCCGGAAGGCTACGTCGAGGTGGAGAGCTATCCTCTCCGGGCCCCGTTCTCATACTGCATCATAGCTAAGGACGAGGAGACATCGGAGCACATCTTCATCGTCGACGAACTCCTCATGGACGCCGAGGAGAGAGAAGTCAGCGAGAAGCTCAACGACATCCTGGAGAAGGAACTCGAGGCCCCGAGGGAGGGCCAGAACATCGCTGAGGCCTTCAACGAGCAGGTGCCCCTTATCCTGGGGGAGAACAAGAAGCTCGTCTCGGGCCTCACCCCCATCGGCATCAAGAAGGTCCTCTACTATCTGGAGAGGGACATAGCGGGCTTCGACAAGGTGGACCCCCTTATGCACGACCCCGGGATAGAGGACATCAGCTGCACCGGGTTCGGGAAGCCCTTGTTCCTCTGGCACAGGAACTTCGAGAACATCCGGACCACCATCCAGTTCGGGGAGGAGGAGCTCAACGACTTCATCATCAAGCTGGTCCACAAGGCCAGGAAACACGTCAGCTTGGCCTATCCCATCGTCGACGCGACCCTCCCAGGGAAGCACAGGCTCGCAGTCACATACGGGAAGGAGGTGACGCCCTCCGGTACCAGCTTCACCATCAGGAAGTTCAGGACCGACCCCATCACCATCGTGGATCTCATCAAGATGGAGACCCTAAGCGAGGCCTCCGCTGCTTACCTCTGGCTGCTCATGGAGAACAAGTACTCGGCGATGATCGTGGGCTCTACTGGAGCCGGCAAGACCACAGCCCTCAACGCGGTGGCGTGCCTCACCCACCCGAGCTACAAGCTCATCACCGTCGAGGAGGTCGCCGAGGTCAACCTCCCCCACGAGAACTGGGTCTCCATGATCTCCCGCCCAGGCTTCGGGATAGAGCGTAGCGGGGAGATCTCCCTCTTCGACCTCATCAAGTCGGCCGTACGCCACCGGCCAGACCTCATCATCGTGGGCGAGATCAGGGGCGACGAGTCCTACGTACTGTTCCAGAGCCTCGCGACGGGCCACGGCGGCCTATGCACGATGCACGCGGACAGCGTCGATATCGCCCTGAAGAGGCTCACCCAGCCTCCGATGGATATCCCCGCGGACATTCTTCCCTTGATGAACTGCGTAATCGTGGTTAAGCACGTCAAGAGTCCCATGTTCGTCAGCGGGGAGCGGCGGAGCTCGAACAGGAAGTTTGTGAACATCGCGGAGGTCACCCGGGCCGGGGGGACCGTGGAGGTCTCCAAGTGGAACCCTGGGACGGACACCTTCGACGACAATTTCGCTGAGAGCTACCTCCTGAAGCAGATGGCTTTGAGCCTCGACCTCTCCGTCGATTTCCTCGTGGAGGAGCTGGATAGGAGGAAGGACATCCTTCTCTGGATGGCTAACATGAACATCAGGGACTACCGGAGCGTCAACGAGGTCCTCAACAAGTACTACAACGACCCCGCGGCGATGTACCAGAAGGTGAGCCAGGACACATAGGGAGGAGAGATGTTGGAGGAGACTGGGTGGCGCAGCAGGATCAAGCAGGTCCTCGATGGGGACTCGGACCCGAAGCTCGAGGCCGAGCTCCCCTACGCCACGATGATGATCACCCTGATGGCCGCCAGCGGCATCACGCCCTATGAGAGCTTCAAGAGGCTCCGGAAGGTGGACATCCTCCACAAGTTCAAGGAGGAGGGGGACGAGATCGTACGTCTCGTCGAGGTCCTGGGGAACGACCCCCTCACAGCGATGGGGAAGCGGGCAGAGAAAACGGTCTCGAGGCAGTACGCCGACTTCTTGGAAGGGTACATCTCCTCGGTGCGGAGCGGTGGCAGCGTCATCAACTACCTCACGAGCAAGCTAAGGAGCATCTTCGATGTCCATGCCTCGAACGCCAGGAACGCCGTGGAGCGCCTCGAGACCCTCGTCGAAGCCTACATGGTGCTCCTCATCGTCATATTCTGCTTCTATATCCTCTCCACGGTGACCTCCCCCGCCACCGAGATGCTGGGGGACGTGGGCCTCCCCGACACGTCGGCTCTAATATATCCGCTAGTCCTGTACGTGATACCTATCTTCTCGTTCTTTTTCATGTACTTGGCTAATCTCGCGAGGCCGGGCACCCTGAGGGGGATGAGGGAGCCCTACATCGCCGGGGCGATCCCATTGATCCTCTTTGCGGCTATCCTTGCGGCGACCCAGCTCCTGCCAGAGCTATCTTGGGTGACGGAAACTGTGGGGTTGGCCTCCATCGTCACCGCTGGGCTGGTGGCGGTCTGCATTCCCCCCATCCTCGTCTACAGTAGAATCTCCAGAAGGAACTTTTCGGCTGAGAATGCGATACCCAGCTTCATGAGGGACGTGACCGAGGCGAGGAGGACGGGGATCTCCCCGGAGAAGAGCATCTCCCACGCCGCCAAGAGGAAGGGCTACGGCCCCTTCACGGCGGATCTCAGCCGGATCAACAGCCAGATCGAGTGGGGGGTCTCCTTGAGGAAGATCTACACGGATCTCACGGAGTGGATCAAGAGCTGGCCCGTGGTTGTGGACTTCTTCATCCTCGTGGAGACCATCGAGATCGGTGGCGGGGACGCGGACACCCTGGGGCTCCTCGCGGAGTACACCGAGAGGATCCAGAGCATCGAGAAGAGCCAGAGGGACATGCTCCGGCCCTACGTGATCCTCCCCTTCATCTGGACCATCCTGATGGCGTTCACCATCACGTTCACCATGGAGACCCTCAGCCAGATCCCGGCCCTCGCGGCGGGCTCTATCGCGGCCCCTCAGATCAACGTCGACATGAGCGGGGGAGGGGGCATCATCCGGGCGGGGATCGTCTTCCACAGCTGGCTCTCCGGATTCTTCATCGGGAAAGTCAGCGAGGGGAACTTCGCGTCGGGCTTCAAGTACGCGGCCCTCCTGGCTATCACCTCATATTTCACCCTCATCCTCTCCGTTCGACTCGTGACGGGGCTCTTCGGGGGGATGTTCTAATGCCCACCGCCTCAGTGGACTTCACCCTGGCCGCCATCGCGATGATCGTGGTCACCCTCGGGGCGGTCTTCGGCGTCAGCATGGTTGTGGCACCCTACCTGGATGGGGAAGTCCACGGCGTCGAGCGCTACCAGCAGATAGGGCGATACATCCTCCTATCGAGGGGTGAGCCGGCAGGCTGGGGAACGGGAGGCACCCCCACAGAGCTGGGGTTAGCCGCCGGTGGCGACCCCTATCAGCTCGACATCGACAAGGTGACCCGCCTCAACCCGGATCACTCCCAATCCTTGAACTACTCCACGCTCTGGCAGGCACTGGGCATCGACGATGTCTCGTTCCGGATCTCAGTCGAGCCCTTGTTCAACCTCACTTTGACACTGGCCTCTTCTCAGGTTCAGGGGAGCGATACAGTGTACGACTTCTCAGCCACGGCGGTGAGGGACGGGTTTCCCCTTCCGTGTCAGGTGAGTTATTACGTAGCTGTAGGGAACTCGACGCACTCATCCTCGGGGCCTACGACCCTGGACGGCTCCGGGACCGTCCAGTTCACCCTCCCCAACTCCCTGAACGGCACCGCAATGTTGATCGGGATAGCTCGCGCAGAGGGCTCAATCATGAGCTTCGATGTCTTACCCTTCGCCCACAACATCAGCCAACCGAGCCAGCCGGGAGCATTCGCCTCTCTGAGTCCCCTCGACTACATGCTCGGTGTCTCCCTGACCGGCGGGGCCTCCGCCTGGAACGCTGCGGTTTTCTCGTACGGATACTCCTTCAACCTCACCGCCTCGGGGTCCGACTATACCATTCCTAGGCTCCTCGCCGGGGGCTCCATGGTCGTCACCCTCACCGGCATCAACGGCACGGACCGCTGGGCGGAGTGGGTAGCATACCCTCAGGTCCCGTTGGTGGTGGGGGGGGACATGGACGACGACTACGTCGTCTCGGATGTCAGGGTCGTGGAGTACGTCGTTGAGATCGAAGGGGGTCTATACAGGTGCGGGATGAAGTTCAGGAGCCCTGCCGAGTATGACTAGGAGGGGCGTGGTCCACACCTTGGACGTGTTCCTCGCCGCGGTTATCATAGTGACCACCCTCCTCTTTGCCTCTCAGATGCCGAGGGAGAGGGATTACCTCGAGGAGACGGGCCTCGACTCCTTGGGGATGCAGGCACTGCTGATGCTCGAATCCAACGGGATCCTGGGGCGCCTCGTGGATTCTGGAGACTGGGACGGCCTTGAGCTGGCTCTCCGAGTCGTTCTGCCGACCCGAGTATCCTTCAACATGACGGTGATTGACGAGCAGGGTACCGTAGTAAACACGAGGGAGATATCCAATGGCGGCGTCTCGGGGCGGAGGATCGAGAGCGTTGAGTATCTCCTTGCCGTCGAGTCGAGCACCTGTCCCATATACAGGCTACGCCTGCAGCTAGGAGGCCCATAGATGAAAGCCAGTTTCAGGCGTGGGCAGGTCCTCATTGTGGCCGCCTTCGCTATCTCCATCCTACTCCTGTCCGCCAACGTGTACATCTACAGGAACAGCAGGATCGATGCATCCCCGGCGTACGGCACACTGATCGACTATGCTCAGCACATCAGGCTGGGGTCGATTCACACCGTCACAGCTTCCCTCGTCAACGTCAGCCATGGGGGGGCCTCCTCGAATCTGGGTGTCAACCTCGTCCGGTGGGAGGCGTTCACGAGGGGCGATTACAGGTTCGGTGTCTGCGACCTCAATGCGACCCTTGGGTCTCAAGTGCCATATTCTGACGGGATCTGGCTCGACTGGGGGACCTCGGGCGTGGGGGTCTCCAGCGCATACGTCGACTTCACACTTAATATCGGTGGCCGGGGAGCGGAGGTCGACTGGGCTTTCCCGGTAAACAAGACCACGGAGATCAGGACCTTGGGGAGCTACACAGTGATCTCCGGGAACCAGAAAAACGTCACCGTAACACTTTACGTGCTGAACGAGGATTCCCCAGCTCTGGCGCAATCTACGGCGCTTGAGTACATGAGTATTGGGCTTTGGAACGACGCTTCACAGGAGGGTGATTATGCGTTTATGGATTACGGGAACGGGATCTATAGATTCACATTCAGTGCAGGAGTCCCGGGGAACCATATCAATATCCGCATGCGAGTCAATGACGTGAGAGGGGTCTTCGTTCAGGCCCAGGAGACCCTCGTCGAGGGTTGACGACAACTCCTTAAAAGCGACTTGAAACGGTAATCTGTTCGAGAATAGAGGTGCACCATTCTGAACACCCTGGACGCCCTGAGGGTCCTCCTCAGCCTCACCATGCTGGGCTACACGTCCTGGGTCGACCTGAAGACCAGGGAGATCTACGACATGGTCTGGCTGGTGTTCGGGGGCCTCGGGCTGATAATCGCCCTCTACGAGGTATACACGGGCAGCCTCACCCTGGTCTGGTTCGTGGCCGTGGTTCTGATCTCCTCGGCAATATCAATCGGCTTGGGATACCTCGGCCTGTTCGGGGGCGCAGACGTGCTTGCGTTCATCGCTCTCGCAGTTCTCCATCCCACATCCCCACGAGGGCTGGAACCTTCCCTCGGGATTGTGTCTCCTCTTTTCCCTCTCACTCTGTTCTCCAACTCAGCTATATGCGGTGCATCCTTCTCCCTCGTCCTCCTGGTCCGGAACCTAGCGTCGACCCTTCAAGGCAGGAACCTGTTCAGCGGGCTCGAGGACGAGTCCACCTGGAGGAAGCTCGTGGTCATGTTCACCGGGATCAAGATGGAGGTTGGGTCCGTGAGGGGCCCCCCGTTCCAGTATCCCCTCGAGGTACCCGGAACCGAGGAGATGCAGGGTAGAAGGCTGATCCTCATGCCCGACATCCAGGACGACGACTCGGCGGTGGAGGTCTTCACAACATTGGAGGCCTCGGGCGTGGAGGAGGTCTGGGTCTCCAACACCCTGCCCTTCTTGGTCTACATCGCCATCGGATACGTACTGGCGCTGGCGCTGGGTGATATCGCTCTCGCCACCCTGAAGCCTTTCTTCCTCGGCTAGACCTAGCTGAGTGTGTAGTGCCGTAAAACTCACAAATCCTCATTAAAACTCGGAGCTCATTCTGGTCAGAGGCTAAGGCAAGGGCCGAACAATTACTAAGGGAGGATTCGCTTGAACGGGAGGCTCGTCACCGAGATCGTCACCATCCGCTCGCTCCAGGAGCTCCAGACTCGTCTCGAAGCTGAGAGCGAGTCGTACCTGTCCCAAAAGGAGGAGATCAGCGAGCGCCTCGGGAATTTCCTGCGGGAGGCCGAGGAGGAGCACGGCGACGAGGACTGGTTCAAGCAGCTTGACCTCGAGAAACTCGGCAGCAAGAAGAACGACAAGAAGAGGAAAGGCTCCGACTGGGTCCAGTTCCAGGGAATAGAGCTCAGCTCAAGCCTCCAGGGAGAGGCCGAGGTGATGTTCGAGGCCATCTCGAAGATCTCGGAGAAGCTGGAGGCGCTGAGCAGGGGGATTGAGTCCCTCGAGGAGCTCAGGAAGGTCGGGCTCGGAAACGACATCAGGTACATCTGCTACCTAGAGGAAGGCGTCCTAAGGAAGATCATCATCAATCCCGTGGACGACGACGCCCTGGCGAGGTTCACCTTCAACAGGGGGTTCACCGTCATCCAGGCCGTCCAACGATAGGGCCCATGCCCGCCTCCGTTTCTTTGAAACACTTCACATACGCTAACTCCCAGCCTCATGGCATGCATGCTCTCTTCGTGGGTGCAGTGTTGGTCTTTTTCCTCACAGACAGGCGTTTATGAAGAATCTCTCCGAGTTTTGACCGAAACAACCGAGATGATTGAGAGACTAGAGGGCCTGGCTGAGCGTCTCCGATTCACCGTCCCATGCTATTTCGGAATAGGCGAGCTCTCAAGATCTATTCCGGGGGGCAACTACTATCAGCGAGGCGGGGATTGATGGGGTTCGATGAGTACGCCAGATCCCTTTCTTTCGAGAAGGATCCACTGAAACTCAAGTTCATCATGGCATATGACCTGGAGTATCCCGATTTCGATGAGGACGAGCTAGGATTCATCGTTAAGCTCCCTTTACCCAGAATCGGGGATGGAACGCTTGCATTCCTTGAATATACTTTCCCAGACGACGTGGAGGGCAGGAAAAAGATCGTTTGGCTCTTCAGGGCCTCGGTTTATCACCTCAGCGGCCATACGTTGTCCTGGAAGGATATCGCCTACGACGGGTGGAGGGAGGGGAAGAACGATGTATTGTCAAATTTCGTGGTCTCCCTGGTGGAGGATATATGGGTCAATCAATGCGTCGCCACCTGGTATCCCGACAAAGTGTTGGACCTAGGATTCGCGGGGGCGATGATGCTTGCGAGGCTCAGGAGCGTAGATAACATACGGGTCCAGGCGACCCGCCTCATGGTATCCCTGATGGTCTATGCCAACACCGGTCTCACTAGTTATGTCTCCGATTATGACCTGGGCATCGTTGAGCCCCTCTACCAATTATTGAGGAGATTCAGGGAAGCTGTTGGCAGGTCCCTGCGCGATGAAGAGACGGACATCCTCCCCCAGAAGCTGGAAGCGGCTGAATCCGTCTACAGAGCCCTGTTGGAGTATGGGCCCATAATCGAGGCTCCCTCACCGCCTTTTTCTGAGAATCTGGGTGCAAGCAGCCTCTTTCCGCCCATGAGGGTGGGCACTCAGGAGTGGTTTGAGGGGCTTCTGGCCGAGTGCGTCGAGGGTCTCAGTGGAGATCAGGTTGTCGTAGGGCAGTCTCAACCTGGCAGAGTGTCGGAGGCGGAAGCGCTCCAGGTCTTCGAATCCCACTTTCTCGAGAAGGAGAAAGAGCGGAAGATTCTCTCGAGATACGAGGAGCCTGCGCAATCCACTAGGTTCAACTCCCTGGGGTTCCCCAACAAGGATTACTCCGAGTACCTGCGGGTCAAGGAGAGGTGCAAGCGGAGCACCAGCAAGATGACCGAGGCCCTGAATGGGGCGATGAACGAGTACATGGAGGACATCAGGAAGAAGTTCGGGGTCCTCGACCTCGCAGACGCCGTCCAGGTCATCGCGAGCAAGAGCGAAAGGACCGACATCTTCCTCAAGGACGAGAAGATCAAGCAGAGCTTCGCCTGGGCCATCGTCGTCGACGCGAGCACTAGCATGAGGAACGTCAGAGACTACGCGCTGGAGACCGCCGTCATCCTGGCGGAGTCCGCGGGCAAGGTTCTACTGGACATGACATCGTGGAGCGTCTTCGCCTTCAACGACCGGTTCGAGATCATCAAGGACTTCAGCGAGCATTACAACGCCCGAGTCAAGGCCAGGCTCGGAGGCTTGGCCTTCAGGGGCCTCTCCTTCATGCCTGACGCGATCGAGCTCGCGGGGAGGGCCCTGGTTGCGAGGAGGGAGGAGCTCAAGGTGATGATGGTCATCTCCGATGGCTGGCCCTACGGGTACAAAGACATTCACTCCGCTGCCTCGGAGATCATCAGTAATCTCGTGGCCGCGAATATGGCGGTGATCGGCATAGGGGCTCAGAGCGGGCGGATGGAGTACCTCTTCGACTCTCACTGCACATCGTACACGCTCAAACAGTTCGTCAACAGGTTCAGTCAAAGATTCTACCAGGCCTGTGATGACGCAGTTTAGCCGACGCTTTCCCGATGATTTTCAGCGGAATACGCTATCGATGATCCGCCTGACGTCTTCCTGGACTTCATGATTGTCGCTGGTGAGGGCGATGATGGTCTCCTCGGCAGCCTTCTTCGGGTCGACGCCGTCGTTGCAGAGGACCGCCCAGTTGATGATGTCGCCCGGGCTCGGACCGTAGGGGAGGTCCCCGGCGAGATATTGCCTCCGCATCTCGGCCCCCACCCTGAGGAGCTTGTAAGCTGTGTCCTCGTCTACCTTGGACCGTTTCATCACTAGCTCGGCCTCCCTCGCCGCGATCTTCTCGCCGATGCTCTGGTACTTGAAGTTGATCCAGACCGCCATCCTCCTCCTGAACGCGGCGTTCAGCTTCTTGGCCCCTGCGAACTCGGCCGTGGCGGGGTTCATCGCGATGATGCAGTAGGCGTACTTGTGGCGGGGGACGATCTCGTTGTCCTTCTCGGTGAGGACGAGGTGGCCCCGGGTGTCCAGCACCGGGTTGAGGCGGGTCGCGACGTCCTGTTTCATCATGTTCGCCTCGTCGAGGTAGAGGATGCCCCCGTGCCTGAGCCAGAGGGTGACCTGGCCGTCGATCCAGTTCTCCTTCCCGAGCCCCACGAAGCGGCCGATGAGGTCGTAGCTACTCGTCTGTAGGCCGCAGTTCACCTCCCAGACCGGGAGTCCAGTGAGCTCGGCGACGAGGTAGATGATGTGGGTCTTCCCTGTGCCGCTGGGGCCGATGAGGGCGCACTGTTTGAAGTAGTACATCGCCCTGATGATGCGCTCCACGTACTGGTTGCCGGCATCGATGTACTCGGGGACTCCGCTGGGGATCATCCCTGCGACGTCGTCGAAGTAGTAGTTGGGGTGGAGATCGTATTTCTGGATGTCATATTTGTAGTAGAGGGGGCTCGTCGTGATCGCCCGCTGCTTCTGCATGCGGACGGTGATCTTCCCGTTCCGGCCCTGGGACGACTTGATCTCCTCTACTTTGCTGACGTCATGCTCTTTGAGCCCCTGATGGCCGTACCCTAGAGATTTGCTTTCATTCGTCAAGGCGTCGACACCTGGATTATCCTCCGAATTGCTCCTCGATTGTCTCGATAACTGCGTCCCGTTGAGGGTTTTATCAACCCTTCAAGGCGGGAATAAATAGATTCTTCACCGGCGATACGGTCTCCCGGTAGAGGAAACTGTGAAGTATCAGCGTAACGTGTCCTCTGATACGGTGATCCCGTCAATTAACTGAATGGGGCTTCCTAGGGGGCAACCTTCTATCGTTCTCAGCTTGATGTGGGGGATTTCTACACACAAAGTCTTATCGTGATACTTTGTTTCGGGGTATCTGTCCGTGGAGAAGGGCGGTTCATGTCACAGGATGATTCCCAGGGCTCACAAGAGGAGGAAGGCACTGATATTGTCGACGTGAGCGGCTCCGATGAAGGTGAAAGCCTCGAGCCCATAAGTGATACTCAGCCAGAGTCAGAAGATAGGGTGGATGAGGCTCCACATGAGATGCCCGGGCCCGCTGTCCAGTCATCGGTTCCCAGGGTGGCCGTGCCAGCGTCTCCCGATGCGGTGGTCGAGACACTGAGGCGGCTCAGGGAAGACGTTGGGCAGATCAGCGAGCTCAGCTCGGAGGAGGGGAGCATCGTGGCGGCGTTCTCCCTCGCGTTCCTGAAGCTCATGGAGCCCCTCACCAAGGCTCTGCCCGTGGATGCAGGCGTCCTCCCCCTCGAGCTCGGGGCCGTCGAGAAAGCCAACGTTCTGCCCAAGGGGGATTTGGTCGTCCTTCACCGGGACGGGAGGATGGAGTCGGTGGACCTCACAGACGTTGAGAACCGTGATCTGCTGGTCACGGTGGTGAGCGACGCGATGCCCCGGTTCAATGCGCTGGTCGCTCAGAGGAGGAGCAAGATCGAGAACAGGATTAATTTCCTCTCGAGCGTCACCAAGGAGCTTCAGTCCATCGCCGACTCCCTGGTGGAGGTTGGCTAGTTGCCCAGCTTTGGCTCAGGGGTTTGATCCGCTGGGTCCGTTGAATGTCGTAGAGGCTACACACATATTCACAAAACCCTCTCCGGCTCATTTGACCTTCGAAGATCAGACCATGTTCGGGTGAGTTGCGAGTCTAGACGTTAGTGGGGACATTACTTGGAGTCTATTGTTGGCGTGGCGCCCATCCGGGTAAAGCTGGGCAAGGTGGAGGGCACGAGGATCGACACCGGGGCTACGCCAGACTCTGTCACCTTCGACGTGGATGTTAGCATGGACGAGGAGAACAGGACCAACGGGGAGCTCACCCTCACATTCAACCTCACCATACGCACGAAGCCCTCCCTCGTGAAGTTCGAGGTTGGGGGGACCGCGGTGATCTCTGGGGGGCGGGAGGCTTTCGACGCCGCCCTCGAGATGGACGAGGAGTCGAGCGTCCCCAAGGTCCTCCACTTCGTCTACCAGCGAGTGTTCACGTCACTCTACCTACTCGCAGCCCAGCTCGAGGTCCCCTATCCCCCGCCTGATCTCCTCCACTCCCCCTCTGAGACCCGAGACATTGGCGTCGAGGGTGTCCCGGCGGAACAGGTGGCACTTCAGCAGAGTGCCTAAGGTAAAAGAAGAGGAAAAAACAGGGGAGGTCAGGCCTTTTTGAGGGCCTTCTCCAGGATGTCGAGGCCTTTCTCGAGGAGCTCGTCCTCGATGGTGAGGGGCGGGTGGAGCCGGATGCAGTTGTTGTAGAGTCCCGCCTTCAGGGTCAGCAGCCCCGAGGCGAGGGCGGCCTTCATCACATTGGATGCTGCCTCCGGGTTGGGTTTTCTTGAGCCCCGGTCCTTCACCATCTCCATGGCGAGCATGGGCCCCTTGCCCCTGACCTCGCCGATGACCTCGTACTTGTCGTAGAACTCGTCGAGCCTCTTCCCGAGCTTCACCCCGAGGGCTGCGGCCTTGTCCACGATCTTTTCCCGCTCGATCATCTCGAGGACCTTGAGGGCGGCGGCGCAGGCGATGGGGTTGCCCCCGTATGTGCCCCCGAGGCTCCCCGGGTAGATGTCCTTCATGAGCTCGTCCCGGGCTACGACGGCGCTCAGGGGCAGTCCGCTGGCGATGGCCTTGGCGATGGTCATGAGGTCGGGTTCGACGCCCCAGTGCTCGATGGCCCACATTTTGCCGGTGCGGGCGTAGCCGGTCTGGATCTCGTCGATGATGAGCTGGATGCCGTGCTCCTCGCAGAGCCCTTTGAGGTCGGGGAGGAAGCTGTCAGGGGGGACGATGAAGCCCCCCTCTCCCTGGATGGGCTCCGTGATGATGGCGCCCACGGTGGAGGGGTCCACCTGGGTCTTGAATATGTTCTTCTCGATGTGGTGGATGGCCGCCTTTCCGCACTCCTCGGGGTCGTCGGTTCCCCAGGGGCAGCGGTACGCGTAGGGGAACGGTGTGAAGTAGACGCCGGGGACGAAGGGGCCGAGCCCCACCTTGTAGGGGTCCCATTTCCCGGTGAGGGTCAGCGCCATGTAGGTTCGGCCGTGGAAGCTGTTCTCGAAGCTGAGGATGTTGGGGCGCCCGGTGCTCTGGCGGACCACCTTGATCGCGTTCTCCACCGCCTCGGAGCCGCTGTTGAGCAGGATCGCCCTCTTCTTGAAGGCCCCGGGGGTTACTTCGATGAGCTTCTGGGCGAGATCGAGGTATGGCTCGTAGTTGACGACGTGGATGCAGGTGTGGATGATCTTGGAGGCCTGCTCGCTGATGGTCTCCACGATCTCGTCGGCGCAGTGGCCCAGGCTCGTGACGCCGATACCCGATGTGAAGTCGATGTACGAGTTGCCGTCCACGTCCTTCATCACTGCCCCCTTCGACTCGGCGATGGTCACGGGCTGGACCAGATAGACTCCGGGGGGGATGAGGTCGTTGCGCTTCTCCACCAGGGCCTTCGACTTGGGGCCCGGGGGAGGGGTGACTATGTTGGGAACTTTACCCATTCTTATCGCCTAAACATCGCCCCATCCAATAAAATGCTTTACTGTTTAGCGCAGTTAGGCGGACTCTAATCCTCGGGTTCTCCCTTGTGTTCCCGGACGAAGAGGAGGATCAAAGGGATAGCCAGGGCCTCGAGCCCGGCACCTACGGCTAACAGCATATTGGGGTCTTTGTCGTACATGACCCCGCCCATGTACGATCCGGGGAGGCCTATGATACCCGATACCGTCCCCATCAGCCCCATCACCTTGCCCCTGTCCCTCTGGGGTACGATGTCCGCGATGAGCGCCTGCCAGGCGGGGCCTCCCATGAAGCCACCCCCTCTGAGCCTCCCGCCCCCGAGGCCGCCGGCGACCCCGATGACGCCGTAGGCGGCGAGGAGATGGTTGTAGTCCCTGAGCACGAGGAGGCTTAGGCTGTCGAAGGGACCCAGCCCCCGGGCGATGAGGATGCAGGGGACCCTGCCGAAGCGGTCCGCGATGATCCCGCTGATGAGGTAGAGGGGGACCGAGATCCCTGTGGCGACGCTCTGGAGGAGGCCGTACTGGGTCGTGGATAGTCCTATCTCGTATGTGGCGTAGGGGGTGAGGAATGTCCAGGTCATCCTCATCGCGAACCCGGAGATGATGGAGACCGCCATCATCGCCCAGATGGTGCGTGGCTGGCGCCTGAAGACCTCCAGGAGACCCTGCCATCCGCTCTCGTTGTTCTCGGGGTCATCCCTGTCCTCCGGTTTCAGAGTCTCGGTGAGGAACATGGCCCTGACGATAGTCGCTATTGAAGCAGCGCCGATGAAGAGCAGCAGTCCCACTCTCACCCCCTTCGCGATGCCCATCTGGTCCAGGTAGAAGCCACTGACCACGGGCATGAATATCTGGGGGATCGACGTCATCATCCTGTAGGCTCCGAAGGCCGCTCCCCTATTCTCTTGGGGGAGAGACTCGGCGATGATCGCGTTGAAGGCGGGGACGTATAGGGAAGCGAGGGAGTTGAGCACCATCCCCGGGACTACCCAGTGCCACGACCTGGCTGTGAGGAGGAATAATGGGGCGATGATCCTCATCCCCGTCCCGAATACTATCACCTTCTTACGCCCGATCCTGTCCGCGATGATGCCCCCGGGGAGCTGGAAGAGGATACTGCTGGTATTCTGGATGGTGGCGAGTAATCCGACGATGGTTATCGGCGTCTTGAGCTCCTCGATGAGGTAGAGGGTCCACCACAGCTCCCAGAGGCTGTTGAAGATGTGGTAGAGCATGTTCGTCGATGAGATGGCGAGGACATTCCGATTCGAGAAGACCTGTCTGAGGATCGAGGCCACTTAGTATCTACCTTTAGGGTCCGCCTTTTCATCCAGTTTCATAGACACTCGATAAATGCCTTTCGCCGGAAATAGGTGGGGGGGGGTGGTCAGGCGACCACCAGTGAGAGGACAGCCTTCTCGGTGTGCATCCTGTTCTCCCCCTCGTCGAAGACGGCGCTCTGGGGCCCCTCGATGACGCTGTCGGTCATCTCCTCGCCCCTGTAGCCGGGGAGGCAGTGCATGAAGATGGCGTCGGGCTTCGCCCATCCCAGGGTCTCGTCGTTGATCTGGTACTTGGCGAAGGCCTTCTTCCTCTCCTCGATGTCCTTGTGCCCCATGCTGTGGAACGTGTTCGCGTACACCACGTCCGCCCCCGTCAGGGCCTCCTTGAGGTCGTCGGTGACCACCATCTCGGTGCCCCTCTTCTTCGCGTTGTCCTCCGCGAAGTCGACGATCAACTTCTCGGGGGCCCAGCCCTTGGGCACGGCGACGTTGCAGTCCATACCCATGAGGCTGCTCACCACCATCAGGGTCTGGCAGACGTTGTAGGCGTCGCCTACATAGACCAGTTTATTCCCCTTGATCTTGCCCTTGTGCTCCCGGATGGTGAGGAGGTCGGCGAGCCCCTGGCAGGGGTGGGTGAGGTTGGTTAGGGCGTTCACCACGGGGTTGACCATGTACTCGGCGTACTCCTCAGCGATCTCCTGGCCGTAGGTCCTCAGCACCAGGGCGTCGCAGTACCTATCCAGTATCCGGGCGGTGTCCTTGATGGGCTCCCCCCGGGCCAGCTGCATCGTCTCGGGGGTGGAGTAGAAGCTCTGCATCCCCAGGTGGGCGATCGCAGCCTGGAAGCTGAAACGGGTGCGGGTGCTGTGCTTCTCGAAGACCATCGCGATGGTCCGGCCCTGGAGATAAGCGTGGGGCTCCTTCATCATCCGCATCCGCTTGAACTCCTGGGCCACGTCGAGCATGTAGCTGATCTCGACTGGGCTGTAGTCCATGAGGGTGAGGAAGTCCTTCCCCCTGAATCGGTCCTTCATACTCATGACGAAATCGGTTGATATTGGAGGGGGAAGCGTCTTAACGTTTGCGCATGGCCCCCGTCAGATGGTGGTGAGCTCCTTGTGGTAGTTGCTGAAGGGGACTCCCCCCTCCTCAGTGACCATCACGACGTCCTCGACCCGGGCCGCCCAGCTGTCCGGGAGGAGGATGCTGGGCTCCATGGTGAATGTCATCCCCTTCCTCAGCACCGTCTCGTCCGGGATGTAGAGGAACGGAGGCTCGTGGACGGTGACCCCTATCCCGTGCCCCAGCCTGTGGCCGAAGCACTCCCCGTATCCCTTGTCCTCGATGATGCCCCGGGCGACCCTGTCCAGCCCCTTGGCGGTGATGGTGCCGTCCACCATCCTCTCGATGGCCGCGGCCTGGGCTGCCATAACTGTGTCGTGGATCTCCCTCACCTTCGCCGGGGGGTCTCCCACGTAGACGGTCCTCCCGAAGTCGGAGCAGTAGCCCTGGTAGACTCCGCCAAAGTCGAACGTGACGGCGTCCCCCTCCTGCAGCGTCCGTGATGTTGACCGGAGCGCGTGGGGTCGACTGGGCCTCTTGGGGCTTCTGAACCTCACCCCGGTGACGAAGGAGTTCTGCTCAGAGCCGTGCTTGGTGAACTGGTAGTCCACCTCGTGGGCCACATCCTCCTCCTTCAGCCCCACCCTCAGGTATTTGACCACCTCCCCGTAGACCTCGTCGGTGATCTCCCCTATCTTTTTCATGCGGGCGATCTCGTCGTCGTCCTTGATCATCTTCATGGGGTCGATGATCTCCGATGCGAGGCTCATCTCCGAACCCGGAAGGTTCTTCCGGATAAGCAGCGAGGCGTGGGCCCAGGCCCTCTCGTCGACCATGACGCCCCCCTTGACGTCGAACCCCTCGAGGACCTCCTCCAGTACCTCCTCCGGGGTCTCGGACTCGTCGATGATCCTCAACTCGTCCACCCAGGGCTTCCCCTCGGCCTCGTTCACCCACGCAGCGCTCCCCATCCGGGGCCCCACCAGGACGAAGCCTTCCTCCGCCCCGATGTACGCCCCCTGGACGTAGTCCCCGTAGGTGTTATGGTCCGTCATCTCGGGGCCCCGCCTCCGGATGCCGGCGAGGTACCAGAGTTTCGCCCCACGGCGCAGGTACATCAACCCGACTCCCCTCTCCCGCATCTCCTCCCTGGCCCTTCTCAGCCTTCCTTCGAAATCCATGATGATCCATGATAGATGTGCTTCGATCCTTAAAGTAATCGTCGGAGCCGAGAATCTGGCGGAGGAATTTGTCTACGACCGCATATGGTTATCTGCCGGGGATCAACAGATTTTTGTATACGTTGATTAACCGCCGCCGGTTTTTCCATCGTGGCGATAATTTTGAGCGGATTCTTCTCTCGATTCAAGAAGAGCGGCGGAGGAGAGCCCCGGCGTCTCCCCCCGGGGCAGTCCCTCACCGAGAAGTTCCCCGTCTTCCACTACGGATCAGTCCCCAGGGTCGACTTGGCGGAGTGGGACTTCAGGGTCTTCGGCCTCGTCGAGGAGGATGCCAGGTGGACGTGGGAGGAGTTCAGCCGCCTCCCCCGGAGGAAGGTCGTCCTGGACATTCACTGCGTGACCCATTGGACAAAACTCGACACGGAGTGGGAGGGGGTCTTCGTGAGAGACCTCGTCGAGGAGGGCATCATAAAACCCAAGCCCGAGGCCAAATACGTCATCCAGCACTGCGAGAACGACTTCACCGAGAACCTCCCCATCGATCTCGTCATGGCCGACAACTTCCTCCTCGCCACCCGTTACGCCGGGGAGCCTCTAACCTTGGAGCACGGATACCCTTTGAGGGGGGTGACCGGCTCCTTCCCCGACAGGAGCGAGGAGAAGACCGTCTACCTCTGGAAGGGAGGGAAATGGCTCAGAGGACTGGAGTTCAGGGAGAGGGATCGCCCCGGTTTCTGGGAGGGGGGAGGCTACCACAACGAGGCCGACCCCTGGAAGGAGCAGAGGTTCAGCCGGCAATTCTGACGCTCATCTAGGCGCCTAGCAAGGCGAGGACCCGGGGAGCATAGGTGAGGATCGCGCTCCCCGCGACAACCGAGGCGATCTGCCCCCCAATGTTCGTCGCGAGGGCGTGGGGCAGCAGCCAGTTCTCCGGGTCCTCCTGGCGCCCGATGAGGTGGGCGGTCCTGGCAGCCATCGGGAAAGCTGAGACTCCGCAGGCCCCGATGAGGGGGTTGATCCTTCCTCCCGTGGCTGCGCTCGCGATCTTGGCGAAGACGAGGCCCGACGCGATCGCGATGACGAAGGCCACGAGGCCGAGGCCGAAGACGTAGAGGGTCGAGACGTTGAGGAAAGCCTCCGCTGTCATGGTTCCCCCGATGGTGAGTCCTAGGAGGAGGGTGACCAGGTTGGAGAGCTCGTTCTCCGCCGCGTCTGTGAGCCTCTTCACGACGCCGCTCTCCCTCATGAGGTTCCCCAGCATCAGCGTGCCTATCAACAGGGTGCCCTGGGGGGCGATGAGGGCCACTGCGAGGAATACCACGATGGGGAAGACCACCCTGACGGCCCTGGGGAGCTCCCCGGGCGCGTACTCCATGACGATCCTCCTCTCCTTCTCCGAGGTGAGGATCCTGGAGAGGGGAATCTGGAGGAGGGGCACCAGGGACATATACGAGTAGGCGCAGACCGTGATGGGCCCCAGGAGGTGGGGGGCGAACCTCTGGGCCACGAAGATCGCGGTGGGGCCGTCCATGGCCCCGATTACCCCTACGCTGCTCGCCTCCAGCGGAGTGAACCCCAGGGAAAGGGCGAGGTTGAGGGCCGCGAAGATCCCCAGCTGCCCGGCGGCCGCGAAGACGAGGAGTATAGGCTTCCTGATGAGGCTTGAAAAGTCGCTCATTGCCCCGATCCCGATGAAGAGGAGGGCGGGGAGGAGCTCGTTCTCGATCCCGTAGACCCGCAGCGTGTGGAGCATCCCCCCGGGATCCCCCAGATTGGCATAGGGAACGTTGGCTAGGATGGCACCGAACCCGATGGGCAGGAGCAGGAGGGGCTCGTATTTTTTCGCCACGGCGAGGTAGACGAGGACGAGGCCGACTCCCATCATCAGGGCGTTCCCGAGGTGCTCCCACATGCCCATCCGACCCGCTACGCGACCTTCACCAGGGGGGCTCCCCGCCCCACCTGATCCCCGACCCCGACGAAGACCTCCTCCACGACGCCGCCGGAGGGGGCGTGTATCTCGTTCTCCATCTTCATCGCCTCCAGGACCAGGAGCACATCACCGGCCTCCACCGAGTCGCCCCTGCTGACCCGCAGATCGGAGACGACGCCCGGGAGGGGGGCGGATATCACGCCTTCCTCCACGGGAGCCCGGGGGCTCACGGTCCTCTCCCGCACCGACACCCGAGCCTTCGGAGGGCTGACCGGACTGGGCGCCTCCCCTCTCCCGGATACCTCCTCCACCTCGACGGCGTAGGTCTTGCCGTCCACGGTCACATTGAACTTCCGCTTCATCTCTCGTCTCCCCTCTCCATGGCCTCCATCCTGGCGGCCGCCTCCCATCTGCTACTGCCCTCCCTCGTGGTCCCGCTTCCATATTCGGGATTCTCACCCATCGAGGCGATGACGGCGGCAACCGCCGCAATCTTCTCGTTCCCGCCCTCCCTGAGGGGCTCCCCTCCCCCCTTGAAGACTCCGGTGAGGACCTTGCTCAGAATCGCCACTGCGAGGAGGGCGGCGAAGACGAGGCCCACGCCGATCGCGGTTACGTAGAGGCCGAACTCCATGGACATCCTGAGCAGCCGATCCTTTAACGGCCAAGTCGATATAAGACTGTTCGGCTCACCCGGTTCTCCGACCTGTTTCTAGTCTCCATAACCGGGTTATATCTGAAAGGGCATAGTTGTTTTCAATGAATCCCGTACTGAAATGTGATTTTCACGCGGGAGAGTCCTTTCTTCTGATCAATATCTGGGCCTCATAATTCCTTTATAATAAATTGGCTCCATGACTATCCAATTGATCTCGTGATCAATATGCCTTTTTTCTTCATTCTCTTTCTCCAATCGTACGCTTTTGGTTGAGGAAAGCCCCCGAGCAAGGCATCTATCTGGGCTCGAAAACCCTTTTTTCGCAGCCACACGTCTTCTCTCTGGAACGCTATGCCATGGGAGATCCTGCGCGTGGGGCGTGTATCCTCGACACAGGACGCTGCCCGTGCCCACGCGGAATCAGGTGCCGAAGTTGGAACGGTGATCGTCGCGGACACCCAGTCTGAGGGACGGGGGCGCCAGGGCAGGAGCTGGGATTCACCCCCCGGAGGGCTCTACATGACGGCGCTGCTGGCTGCAGGCTCCCACGCCAACCTGATGCCCCTGGTGGCGGGTGTGGCGGTCGCAGAGGTTATGCGTGATGGTTACGGCGTCGAGGCGATGCTCAAGTGGCCCAACGACGTGCTGATCGGGGGCAGGAAGGTGGGCGGTGTCCTGGTGGACGCCGATTGGTCGGGGGATGAGCGAGGAGTCATCCTGCTGGGAGTCGGCGTCAACCTGAACAACGCCATCCCCGAGCACCTCGAGGAGGCGACCTCCCTCTCGGAGGAAGCGGGTGAGGAGATCGGCGTCGACTCCTTCATCGAGAGCCTCCTTGAACGCCTCGCCGGCATCCTGCCCACGTTGGAGGACGATCCGGGGGAAGCCCTAGCCCGATGGGAGAGGATCTCGGAGACCCTGGGGAGGAGGATCGTAGTCAAGGATTCATCCGGCAACATTCTCGAGGGGGTAGCCGAATCCATCGACGACGACGGGGCCCTCCTACTGGACTGCGGAGGCCGCTCGGTTCGGGTTCTCTCCGGCACCGTGTTGGGCGCTAAAGTTAAGTCCAAGATGGACCCGGCTTCTCTCTGATTGTTATGTCCGCACCCAGCGCCACGGCCTCCTCGTCGCATCTCTTCTCCCGGGCCACGGGAAAGCTCCTCACCATCACCCGGGGTGAGGGGGTCTACGTGTGGGACGAGGAGGGGAACAGGTACATCGACGGGAGCGCGGGCCCCGTCTGCGTCAACATCGGCCACGGAGTCAAAGAGGTTGCCGACGCGGTAGCCCGCCAGATGGCGGAGATCAGCTACGCCCACAGCTCCCACTTCACCACGGGCACGGTCCTCGAATTCGCCGAGAGACTAGCCAAGTTCGCCCCCCCGAGCCTAAACAGGGTCTACGTCTGCTCCGGGGGCTCCGAGGCTACGGAGGCCTCGGCGAAGCTTGCGAGGCAGTACCATCTGGAGCGGGGGGAGCCCAGCCGGTACAAGGTGATCGCCCGGTGGCAGAGCTACCACGGGAACACCCTGGGGGCCCTCTCGATGTCGGGGAACATCGCCCGGCGCAGGAGGTACGTCCCGCTTCTCCTCGACTTCCCCCACATCCCGCCGGCCTACTGCTACAGATGCCCCTACGGGAAGACCCGGGACGCCTGCGACCTGGAGTGCGCCAGGGCCCTGGACTGGGAGGTCAAGGCTAACGGCAAGTCCGAGGTCTCCGCGTTCATTGCGGAGCCCTTCGTGGGGGCCACGCTTGGGTCCCTCCCCGCCCCTGATGGTTACTTCCAGATGATACGGGAGATCTGCGACGACCACGGGATCCTCTTCATCGCCGACGAGGTGATGACCGGGGTCGGGAGGACGGGGAAGAACTGGGGCATCGACCACTGGGGAGTCGAGCCCGACATCATCACCGCAGCCAAGGGCCTATCCGGGGGATACATGCCTCTCGGGGCCTGCATAGTGAGTGACGGGGTCGCAGAGGCCTTCAAGGGACCCTTCGCCCACGGCCACACATACGGGAGCCACCCCGTCTCATGCGCGGTGGGAGCCGCCGTCCTAGAGTACACCGTGAAGCACAAGCTGGTGGAGAGATCCGCAAAGCTGGGTGAGCACCTCCACAAGAGGCTCGGGATTCTCCACGACCACCCCACGGTGGGGGACATCCGGGGCAAGGGCCTCTTCGCGGGGATCGAGTTCGTCAAGGACAAGACCACCAAGGAGCCCTTCCCGGCGGACGTCGCCTTCTACAGCAGGGTCGTGGAGCGCTGCTTCCAGAAGAGGCTCCTCGTCTATCCCGGGGTCGCCACCGTTGACGGTTACGTCGGGGACCACATACAGGTGGCGCCGCCCCTCGTGGTGACCCGGGAGCAGATAGACGAGATAGTCTCCCTCCTCGACGAGGCCATCGGCGAGGCGGAGGGGGAGGTCCTCTAGCTCTGTCCCGTCCGGGAAGGGATCCCCCGGTCAAGATTTCCTACAAGCCTCTCGAGGAGCTCGTTATCCTGGAGATTGTGGAGTACGAACTCAGGAAGCTAGCGGAGACCTGCGCGCTCCTCCTCGACTCGGGGAGGCCCCTTATTCTGAGCTGGGCCGAGGGCATCGCGTTCCACCATCAACCCCTCCCCCTGAACACCAAGGAGCTGCTCAGGGAGAGGATGAGGGGGAGGATCTACTGGGCCAGCGTCATCTTCGCCGCGATGCCGGGCTATCGTCCGAGCCTCAAGGTGGGCCCCCGGGACATCCCGGTGCTGATGAACCCCAATCCCGTCCTCAGGAACGTCGCGGCATGGCTCAAGACCCGGCTCACGGCGTGATCCCCCCGCGTAGTGTGATACCATATTTTTAAAAATCCTGAGTTAATGCAGTAATGGATTCGATTCAGAGGTAACCGATGATGAGAGACGAAGCGGTCAACGAGATTTTCAGCACCGCCGAGGCCGAGGGCAGGGACTTCCTCTTCGAGCACGAGGCCAAGAACCTCTGCGCCTTGTACGGCCTCCCGGTCACCAAGATCACCGTCGAGGAGACCGAGGACGACGCCGTCGAGGCCGCGAAGAAGCTCGGCTTCCCTGTCGTCCTCAAGATAGTCTCCCCCCAGGTCCTCCACAAATCGGATGCCGGCGGCGTCCTCATCGACATCAAGGACGAGGCGGGGGTCCGGGAGGGCTACAAGGCCATCCTGGAGAACGTCAAGGCCTACGCCCCCGACGCCGAGATCACGGGCATCCTGGTCCAGGAGATGGCTCCCTGGGGGACCGAGGTCATCGTCGGATCCACCAAGGACCCCACCTTCGGCGCCACGCTGATGTTCGGGCTCGGGGGGATATTCGTCGAGATACTGAAGGACGTCAGCTTCAGGCTAATCCCGATAAACAGGTCCGACGCCGAGGAGATGGTGAAGGAGATCAAGGCCTACAAGATACTTGAAGGGGCCCGGGGAAAGCCCCCCTCAGACAGGGAGGCCATCGTCGAGATCCTGCTGAAGACCTCGGAGATGCTGGTGGCATGCCCCGAGATATCCGAACTGGATATGAACCCGGTGCTTGTCTACGAGGAGGGCGCCAAGGTCGTGGACGCCCGGATCATCCTCTGACGCATAGTAAAATCCAATCAGGCAGCCCGATTTTCCTCATTCATCTAGAAACCTACTCAGTCCTGATTAGAATGGATTCGGAGCGAGAAGGGGAGGTGAGGGATTAGCCCGCGGAAGGATAGGAGAGGATCTGCGGACTCCGAGATTGAACGTCCGCCTCGCTAGTCGATGCCGGTGGGTCCCAGGGGGATCGTCAGCCGTGCGTACTGCTCCAGAAAATCGGATCCTCTCTCGGTCGTGACGAAGATGCCGTTGTCGGATCTGTCCATCAGGAATCCGTTGTCGATGAGCCTGCTGAGATACTTCTTGACTATCTTGAAGTTCAGGTTGGCCCTGTAGACTATGTGGGTCTTCTTCGCGCCGGCCTTCGAGACCTTGAGGATGTCGGCACAGATATCGAGGTCGTTCCTTCTCATTCCATACACCTCTTTCCTTGGCTATTTCTATGAAATATTAAGATATAAAGCTTCTCACCCGAATTAAGTAACGCTATTACCCTTAATGGCAGAATAAAGCCCTTTTTTCCCATTTTTAGAACTATTTCCCATTTTTGGAAGAACCTTTTTACCATTTCAGAAAATAATTATGGATTACCCCAAAACCCTTTGGGGGAGCGAAAAATAGGGCTGCGGGGGTAGCTCTACCGGCCGCCGAGCCATTTCCTCAGGTTCATGAACTCGAGGAATGCGAACACAAGCACCACAACGGAGACTGCACCGAGCCCCAGGGTGCTCCCGTTGCCCCCAGCCACGTTGTCCAGCAGCTTCGACGCCGCCTCCCCCGTGGAGACCAATGAGCCCACCCCAAGGCCTAGGGCCGAGGGCCTCTTCACCCTCGTCTCGAGCCCCCGGGAGGCGTCGGAGAACTCCACCGCCTCATGGAGATACTCGATCTGGGCCGGGGCGAGGCTGTAAACTCCCCCGTCGCCGATCTCGACGCTGTAGCTTATGGACCTGGACTCCCCGGAGCCTATCTCGCTCCACTGCCCGGAGGTGGAGCCCCCGACCAGCCGAGAGCTGGACGCGTATCGGGCGATGGTCGCCGAGTCGTCGAGGGCCACGTCCCTCATGGGAGCCGAGTCGTGATTGGTGACGGTCACGGTGACCTCGACGAAGCTGTTGGGCTGCGGGTTGCTGGGGGAGGTCGTCTTGGTGACCTCGATGTTCAGCGGTAGTATCACCCCTGAGACCCCGATCTCGAAGGCCGACTCGTCGAGGTTCACCTCGGGTGTCGCGAGGTCGATGAGCCCCAGCATCTCCAGGACCCTGAAGAGGGCCGCGAGCCTGTTGTCGTCCTCCGGCATGTTTGTGGTTATCTTGAGGTTGGGAACGTCATCCCCGCCGATGTCGGTGCCGTTGGGCGCCGCGAGGAGCACCAGGGAGACCTCGGAGTCCCCTGAGAAGCTGGGTGCCTCATCGGCCCCCATCAGGTTCAGGAGGTCGAGGCCCTGCCCTTCACCCACCGACTCCACCCCGTGGTCCCAGAACGAGACGCTCCCCGAGAACCCCATCTGCTCCCACTCGTCGACGGGGAAGTACTCGGATACTTGCTGGATGTACTCCGCGGGCGCGTACTCCTTGAGGAGCTCCACGTTGACGAAACCCGAGAACAAGGCCCCACCGTCCGCCGAGTCGGGGGTCGACTGGGGCACGATACGCCCGTTCGAGGACGCCTCGGAGATGAGTTCTACGAGCCCCCCCTTATCCAAGAACGCATCGAGGAAAGTCGAGGCGAGGTCTCCTACCTCGGCGCCCGACTGGTAGAGCACAATTGAGATCTGGGGGCTGTCCGGGCCCTCCCCCAGGGGGAAGGGGGCGTTGAGGGCCATGAGCTGGGTCAGGTCCACCTGATACGCCTCGGAGAAGGCGTCCGCGATCCCCTCCGACTGGGGGCCCGCTGTCTCGGGGGGGACGTCGATGTAGACTGCGACCATGAGGGTCTCGGGGATGATGTTGGCGAAGGACCCCAGGCTCTCCTCGGAGCCCATGAACTCCGCGAGGATCTCCTTCACCCCTTCGTGGGAGGCGATCACGCTCGCCAGCAGGCCCTCGGACCCGCTGATGCCCCCGAAGGGTGTTTCAGAGGAGGCGAACAGGTCCCCGACGTATGCCCTACCACTGAGGTCGGCGAAGCCCAGTATAGTCTCTATGTAGAACTCCTCTCCAGCAGCTCCCACGCCGATTGGGTTGGCGAATAGGGCGGGTCCAAGGAGGAGTGCAATGGTTAGGAGGGACATCGCCTCCTTGAGGGTGGGGATGTCTCCTGTTCCCCTCGGCTTCCCCCCGAGCCCCATCCTGATGGACTCGCTGAAGGGCGTCACGGCGGGCTCCAGGAGCTTGCCCACCTCGACTCCTGCGAGGGCCGCCCCAATCATCACCGCGATCTTGATGAAGACGCCCACCGCGAGGCTCGAGGCGATCTCCATCACGATGCTCATCGGGTTCTCTGGCCCCCCCGACTGCATCACCCCGAGGACCCTCTCGGCGATCTCCCCGACTATGGGGGCCTCGTAGAGCTCCGCGAACGTGAGCCCCTCGGGGAGGGGCGGGAGGACTTCGAGGGGGTTGGAGCCCTGGAAGTTCTCGAACATCTGGGAGGCCGTGAATCCGACATCGATCAGGTTTATCCCCAGTATTGCGATGAGCGACACGAGGACGAGGAGGATAGTGGCGATGGAGCCCACCCTCCGCCGGATCAGCACCCCGGCGAGGAATGCGGCTCCCCCCCAGAGGACGAGGAGCGACGTGAACTGCAGGGGGTCCCCTAGGAGGAGGTAGACGATGGTGAGGGCGTTGAGCAGGCTCGACCCCAGGGTGGGCACAAGCCAGTCCGCCACGAACAGGAACGTCGGGTGGACCACTGCGAACCCAACGGTGAGCACAGCAAGAGTGCAGAGTATGAATGCGACGATCTTCCTCATAACCTTCTCCTCCCTTAAGTGAGAACCCGCCTCGACGCCATAAATGGATTGTGGAGGCCCCTCATCAAAGATATAAATGAAATACAGACTATACGTAAAACGAGAGGTATGCTAAGCATAAACAAGCTGGCTTACGAGCTCGTCGAGGAGCTCCTGGCCAAGCCCGAGTACTACCGAGTAGGCGTCGAGAAGCTTCCCTCCGGGGCGACGGTCATAGACACGGGACTCGAGGCCCACGGGGGCTACGAGGCCGGTCTCATGACGACACGGATCGCGATGGGGGGAGCGGGGACCGCTGAGCTAGGCTACGCCGACTTTGGGGGGCTCAAGCTGCCCACAGTCGTCGTGGCGACCGATCACCCTGCTGTGGCCCTTTTCGGGGCGCAGCTCGCGGGTTGGACTATTAAGCCGGAGGGATACACGGCCTTCGGTTCAGGTCCTGCGCGTGCGTTGGCCCTGAAGCCGAAGAAAGTTTTCGCCAAGATCGAGTACAAGGACGAGGCGGATGTCGCTGTGCTCCTCCTGGAGACGGAGAAGAAGCCGCCTGACTCGGCCGCTCACTTCATCGCCGAGGCGTGCAGCGTGAAGCCTGAGAACGTCTACATGCTCCTCACGACGGGGACCTCGATGGCGGGGATGACCCAGATCTCGGGGAGGATCGTGGAGACCGGGCTCTTCAGGCTCGATGTCCTGGGCCTCGACCTCAAGAAGGTGAAGTACGGCTGCGGCTACGCCCCAATCATGCCGGTGCACCCCGACGGGGGGAAGGCGATGGGGCGGGCCGAGGACGCCCTAACCTACGGGGGCGTGACCGCGTACATCGTCGACGAGGAGGAGGACGTCCTGAAGGAGATGGTCGAGAAAGCGCCCAGCACCAACTGCAAGGACTACGGTAAGTCGAGCTTCGAGATCTACAGCGCGGTGAACTTCGACTTCACGCAGATCGACCCTGCCCTGTTCGCACCAGCGGTGGTGACGCTGACCTGCGCCAAGACTGGAGCCTCCTTCACCTGCGGCGAGATCAACAGCGAGATCGTCCAGAACTCTGTCGAGAGCTAGGGCTCAGATCTCCCCCATTTTTTCGAATATTTTTTTGTTTGCCTCAAGGCTGGACTTGTACAGATCGTAGTAGGCGTCGTATAGTGCGGCCTGCTTCGGGTTGGGCTCTGTCTTCACCTTCTCTCCGAGCCAGTCCTCGATGACGGTGTGGTCGGTGATGACTCCCGTGCCGAGTCCCGCGAGGATTGCGTCCCCCAGGGGGGCGCCCTTGGCGTCCGGTATGTAATCCATGGCGAGGCCTGTGACGTCTGCGATGATCCGCCTCCAGAGGGGGGACCGGGCGCCGCCGTCGACGAGGGTGGTCCTCTTGATGGGTTGTCCGGTCTCCCTGGCGGCCTCGATGCTGTAGCGCATGGCGTAGGCGACCCCCTCGAGGACCGCCCGGAAGATGTGGGCCCGGGTGTGGTAGACCCCGAGGCCGAGGAGCCCTCCCCGGAGGTGCTCGTCCCAGTATGGGGCCCTCTCGCCCACCATGAGGTGGGGGAGGAAGACGAGGCCGTCGGAGCCCGGGGGGACCTTTTCGGCCTCCCCGTCGAGGAGCGCGTACGCGTCGACGCCGGTCTCCTCAGACCTCCTCCTCTCGGCTTCCCCCAGCTCGTCCCTGAACCAGCGGACGCAGTAGCCCGCGGTGACGATCCCCGTGAAGCCGTAGGTGATCCTGGTGCCGTCGACTACGTAGGGCATGTTGATGAGGCGGGGGGAGAGGCGGGGGGTGTGGCTGATGAACCCGTTGCACATGGATGTGCCCAGCATCGATGCGAGGTCCCCGTCCCGTATGGCCCCGCCTGCGAGGGCGCTCACGGGGGCGTCGATGCCCCCGGCGCAGATCGGGGTGCCCTTCGCGAGGCCGGTGAATTTTGAGCCCTCCTCGGTGACCTCCCCCACGATCTCCTCGGAGGAGACGATCTTCTCGGGGAAGAAGCTGCGGGGGATCCCGAGTTCCTCCATCATCTCCTCGGACCAGTCCCTCTTGTGGATGTCGAAGATGCCCCCGTAATTCCCCGCGCTGGAGAGGTCGACGCTCTCATCCCCGGTGATGAGCCGGGAAACGTAAGAGTTGGGAGCCTCGAACCTGTGGATCCTGCCCCAGTTCTCGGGCTCGTTGTCATTGATCCAGAGCATCTTGGTGTAGCCGTAGTAGGGGTCGATGACGTTCCCCGTGACCTTGAAGAGTTCATCGGTGCCGATCTTTTCCTCGACTTTCCGGCATTGCTGGGTGGCCCGGCGGTCGGCCCAGATGATGCAGGGGCGTATCGCCCGGTAGTCGCGGTCCACGGGGATGCCGCTTCCGCCGTAGAGGCTGCTGATGCAGGCTCCGGCGACGTCCCGGGGGTCTACCTTGGAGGCGTCGACCACCTCCTTCATTGTCTCCGAGACGGCCTGGGACCAGACGTGGGGCCACTGCTCCGCCCAGCCCTGCTGGGGGTTTATGACACCGTACTCCCTGAACGCGGAGGCCAGGACGCCTCCCTCGGCGTCGACGAGGACCGATTTGGTGCCCATGGTGCCGATGTCGGTTCCGACGAGGTATGTCATGGATGAGTTTTGATGGTTGTTGCGTTAAGCGTTTTCGGCGGGGGGCGTTTAAAGTTATATTTGGATAGAGGCGTATCTAATGTGGAGTATTCCCATTTGGGAGAGATGTCATGATGCTCGAAGAGATCAAATGGTTGAGGTCCGAGTTCCCCGTCGTCGGTGAGATGACCTATCTGGACATGGCCTACGGCAATCCCCTGGCGACGAGCGTGATGTGGGCGATGGAGGAGTACATGGAGGCTTTCCAGAGGGACGGGGTCTCCGTGGCCCGGGCGAGGGCATATAGGGTCTTGGAGGAGGTGAGGGCGAAGTTTGCAGCCCTGGTGGGCGCCAAGGCCTCCGAGATCGCCTTCGTGAAGAACACCTCGGAGGGGCTCAACATCACCTCGAGCGGCCTCAGAGTCGAGGCCGGGGACAACGTGGTCCTCAACGAGCTGGAGCACCCCAACAACACTCACTGCTGGAACCTGCTCCGGGAGAAAGGGGTGGAGATCAGGACCGTCCCCCAGAGGGATGGCAGAGTCGAGGTCGGGGACATCAACGCCGCCATCGACTCCAAGACCTGCGCCGTCGCGATCGCCTCCACCACCAACATGGGCTTCAGGTTCGACCTGGAGAAGATTGGGGCCGCATGTCACGAGCACTCCGCTCTCCTGGTCGTGGACGCCGTGCAGAGCCTCGGCATAGAGCCCCTCGACGTGAAGGAGGCAGGCGTGGACGTGTTCTCCGCCTCGGCCCACAAGGGGCTCCTGGGCCCCCACGGCTTCGGGTTCTACTACTGCAGCAACGAAGCCCTCAAGGATATTACGCCCCCCTACGTTGCCGGTATCAGCTACGAGCAGGCACCCGGCACGGGGGAGGCTAGGCTGAAGGACACCGCGGCTAGGTTCGAGTACGGGAACTACAACTACCTGGGGGGCCATGCCATGGTGCCGGCGCTGGGCATCCTCGAGAAGGTGGGCGTCGAGAACATCTACCCCCACTGCCTCGAGCTGGCCGATGCGTTCAGGGAAGGACTGAACGCTCTGGGTGTGACTCTGCTCGATTCGCCGAACCCTGAGGAGCGCTCCAACATCGTCGCCTTCAAGGTCGAGGGGAGGGAGAGCGCGGAGGTCCGGGAGGAGATCCTCAAGAGGGAGGTCATGCTGAGCGCCCACTACGGGGACCTCAGGGCGTCCTTCGCACTGTTCAACAAAATGAGCGATGTCGAGACGGCCTTGGATGCCCTCGGCAAGGTTGTAGGCGGTTGACCGGGGGCGCGCGTTTAGACCAACCTGCGTGAGGGACCTGCGGGCTCCAGACGGCCGAGATTAGCCACTCTGATGTTAAATTGAACCTCGCGCGTTTCAGAATGCGATGTCCCTTTTCGACGCGTACTGGACCGAGGCTTTGAGGGGGTTGATGCCTTGGGCCGCCCCGTTCTTCTCCGCCGTCTCGATGCTCGGCTCCGCCAATTTCTACGTGGCGTTGGTCGCCATCGGATACTGGACATTGGACAAAAGGGCATCCAGGAGGGCCGCCCTGCTGCTCCTCGCTTCCTCTTGCTCGAACTACTGGCTCAAGGTCTCTCTCAGGAATCCCCGGCCCCCTCCTTCTAACTGGCTACCGGGGACGGAGGCGTCCAACTACAGTCTCCCCAGCGGCCACGCGCAGACCTCTACGACCATCTGGGGTTGGCTGAGCCTGAAGGGCGGGGAGGCGTGGATATGGGGGCTCTCCCTGGCCTTGATTCTCCTCATCGGATTGTCGAGGGTCTACATCGGTGTGCACTGGCTGGGGGACGTCCTGCTGGGCTGGGCCGTCGGAGCGGTGCTGCTGCTGTTGGTGGCGTCGAGGCTCGAAGAGTGGGCCTCATCCGTCACGTCGAGATACGGAGCCGACACCCTGTATCTGGGGCTCGTCGTCCTCGGCCTCGTCTCCATGGTGCTCACGGAGTTCCTGTTCCCCGTAAACCTGGCTGGATTAGAGGACAATTTCGGGGGCAACGGGGGATTCATGATCGGGCTGGGGGTCGGTCTCATGCTCGAGAGGAGGTACGTGAACTTCGAGGTCCCAGAATCCGGCGAGAGGCGCCGAAGGGTGTTGAGGGCCGTTTTGGGCCTGGCCCTGATCTTAATGGTGATGGCCGGGCTCTCCATGGTGCTTCCCTCGGAAATCTACTGGTTGCGGGCAGCCCGATACGCCCTGAGCGTGATCACTGCAATGTTCATCTGGCCTTTCATTTTTACGAGGTTGAACCTCTAGCCTGCTTAATGCGGATCGTGCGCCATCAGTCTCTCGGGAGCCTCTTCTCAACGGGCGGCAGCGGTCTCAGGGGCTTGTGGGGTTCGGTCTGGTACCAGTAGGCTGTGCTGCTGTAGTCGTCGCTCCTGTGGTTGGCGTGGCCGTGCTCGATGGTGACCTTGATGGATTCCTCGAAGTAGACGGGGTCCAGGATGTGGTACCTGTACCATGTGATCTTCCCGCTCCAGTTCGGCCCCCCGGGAAGGGGGAGCCCGTGGTAGGGGGCGCAGTACTCCTGGGTGGGGCACCAGCTCATCCCGTAGTAGTCCTCGGTGCCCGTGCCGATGATGCTGGGCTCCTCCTCTCCGTCGATGTAGATCATGTCGTCCCCCTCGCCGTACCAGTTGAACTCCTCGGTCTCCCTGAGATTGTGGACGTTCACGTTACAACCAACGTAGTGCCCCTTCCCCTCCGCCTCCAAGAGGACGTAGTTCCCCTCCCCGCGGGGATTCTCCCCCTGGAACAACCATTCCCGGTTATCCACCCCCTCGTCGCTGATGCCTTCTGTGGGATTCTCCCTGTGCCAGGTCGCGTGGAACCTGCCCAGGCCCTCCCCGGGCTTATCCCACTCCTCATAGTCCACGTAGTAATAGAACGCCTCGCACTCCATCCCCCCCTGGTTCTCCAGGGTGATCCGTGCCCCTTTGCCGTAGGGCATGGGCCACCAGGAGTTGAAGGCCTTGCCGTCCTCGGGGCTCATCTGCATCGGGGCCGAGACATAGTTGCGGTGCATCCCGTGGCCGATGCCGAAAAAGTCTCCGATGGGGGCCTCGACGCTGGGCTCCTCTTCCCCGTCCCAGTAGGCCCTGAGGACGAGCTTCCTGAGGTACCACTCCTCCTTGCTCCTGATGGTGACCCAGATGTGGTTGACCTTCCCGGCTCCCTCCATCTCGGCGAGGACCGCGGTCTCCCCGGCGGGGACCACGATGTAGTCCTTGTTGCCCCCGGTCCTGTCGTAGCTGGAGACCCTCCTCCTCTTGTGGCTCCTGAGCTTCGGGAGTCCCTCTAAACCGTACATGCCTGATCCTCGCGGGAGACTCTGTCCCGCTCACGAGATATGGTTTTGCACGGGAAGTGAAGACTAGGGTCTCTCATAAATTTTAAGTCTGCTCCGCGTGAAGTTACATAGGTTCGGGGTGTTGTTTGTGGAGAAGATCACTGTCATACTCATCAGCGGTAGGACCTCTCAGCAGGGCGTGGGCCTCGAGGTGGGGAAGACCTCGGAGGAGTACTTCGAGAGCGTCACCTACATCGAGTTGAGCACCGGGGACGCCGGGTCCCTGGGGGTCGGGGACGGCGACCAAGTCAAGGTCGAGACGGCCCACGGTTCCGTAGTGGTCTCGGCCAAGCTCTCGGATAAACTGGAGCCTGGCACCTCCTTCTTTCCCTACGGGATATGGGCGAACCAGGTCTTCGGGTCGGAGACGGGAGGAACGGGGATGCCTCATTTCAAGGGGATAGAGGCGGAGATCAGTCCATCCAGTGCGGGGGTCCCGTCGCTGGCGGACCTCGTGGCTACGCTGAAGGGGGGTTCCTGATGGCGGTCATCACCGACGTCGTCTGCCCCTTCTGCGGCTGCCTCTGCGACGACTTGGAGATAACCGTGGAGGGAAACGAGATCAAGGGGGCCAAGAACGCCTGCGCGATCTCCCGCTCCAAGTTCATGAGCCACGGCGAGAACCGGATAAGAACACCCACCGTCAAGGGCAAAGAGGTCTCGCTTGAGAAGGCGGTCGAGGCCGCCGCGAAGGCCCTCGCCTCCGCGAAGAGGCCCATAGTCTACGGCCTCAGCTCCACGGAGTGCGACGCCATCGCCCGGTGCGTCGAGCTCGCAGAGATCACCGGCGGCGTGGTGGACAACACCGCCTCCGTCTGCCACGGCCCCACCATCCTCGCGCTCCAGCAGGTGGGGGAGTCCAAGACGAGCCTCGGTGAGGTGAAGAACCGGGCCGACCTCGTCATCTTCTGGGGCTCCAACCCCCCCGCAGCCCACATCCGCCACTTCGTTCGGTACTCCGTGACCCCCAGAGGGCTCTACGTCCCGGAGGGGAGGAAGGGCAGATACGTGGTCCACGTAGACGTCCGGGAGACCCCGACCTCGAGGGTCGCCGACCAGTTCATCAAGGTGGACCATGGGGGGGACTTTGAGCTCCTCCTAGCCCTCAGGGCCGCGGTTAGGGGCGCCAAGATCACCGAGGACATCTCCGGGGTCCCCGCTGAGGAGATCAACGCCCTCGCGAAGAGGATGAAGGAGGCCAAGATGGGCATCGTCTTCTTCGGGCTGGGGCTCACCCAGAGTGACGGGAGGCACATGAACATCGACGTCGCGGTGGGCCTCGTCGCCGAGCTCAACCATCACACCAAATTCGTCCTCACCCCGATGCGGGGCCACTACAACGTCGCCGGGGCCAACACAGTCACCACATGGCAGACGGGCTACCCCTACGCCGTCGACTTCGCCCGGGGCTACCCCCGCTACAACCCGGGGGAGTACACCGCCGTGGACATGCTCGCAAAGGGGGAGCCCGACGCCGCGATCATCGTCGCATCGGACCCTGCAGCGACCTTCCCCGCGAATTCGGCTAAGCATCTCGCCAGGATACCCACGATCACGCTGGACCAGAAAGTCACGCCCACCACGATGTTGAGCGATGTGGTGATACCCGTGGCCACCGCCGGAATAGAGGTCGAGGGCACCGCTTACCGGATGGACGGGTTCAGCCTGAGGTTGAGCAAGGTCGTGGAGCCCCACGGCGGGGTCAAGTCAGACCGGGAGGTCCTGGATATGATAATTGAGAGGGTGAAGGCCCTCAAGGAGGATGCGTGAGATGGAAGACCTGAAGATCAAAGGCGGATACGTCTACGACCCCCTGAACGGCGTCGACGGGGACGCGATGGACGTCCTCATCAGCGGCGGGAAGGTGGTGGAGAAGGTGGGCAGGGACGCGAAGGTCATCGACGCCAAGGGGAAGCTGGTGATGGCCGGAGGGGTCGATCTCCACAGCCACATCGCCGGCTCCAAGATCAACATCGGGCGCCTCATGCGCCCCGAGGACCACAGGAAGGACGTTGTCCCCAGGACCCGGGTGACCCGCGCCGGGGTGGGCTACAGCTGCCCCAGCACCTTCGTCGCCGGCTACAGGTACGCCCAGATGGGATACACGGCGGTGATGGAGGCCGCGATGCCCCCCCTGGGGGCTCGCCACGTTCATGAGGAGCTCAACGACACCCCGATAATCGACAAGTCCGCGTTCACCCTCTTCGGGAACAACCACTTCACCCTCAAGTACGTCAAGGAGGGTGACCTCGAGAAGCTCAAGGCCTTCATTTCCTGGCTCCTCAGGGCCACGAGGGGCTACGCCGTGAAGATCGTGAACCCTGGGGGCGTCGAGAACTGGAAGTGGGGCAAAAACGTCGGGGGCCTCGACGACCTGGTCTACAACTACGAGGTCTCCCCGAGGCAGATCGTCACGATGCTGGCCCAGGCCAACGAGGAGCTGGGGCTCCCCCACACCATCCACCTCCACTGCAACAACTTGGGGGTGCCGGGGAACTACGAGACCACCATCGATACCATGGAGGCCGTGAAGGGGATCAGGCCCGCGGACGGGAGGAAGGCGACGGTCCACGTGGTCCACTGCCAGTTCAACTCCTTGGACGGGGACAACTGGATGAACGTAAAGTCCGGTGCCTCGAAGGTCGCCAAGTACGTCAACGCCAACGAGCACGTCACCCTCGACCTGGGCCAGGCCATATTCACGGACACCACGACGATGACAGGGGACGGTCCGTGGCAGTTCAGGCTCTGGAACATCACCGGGAACAAGTGGGTGAACAGCGACGTGGAGATGGAGGCCGGCGCCGGCGTCGTCCCCTACACTTTCAAGAAGGACAACCCGGCCAACGCGATCCAGTGGGGCATCGGGCTGGAGCTCGCGCTCCTCATCGAGGACCCGTGGAGGGTCTACATGACCACCGACCACCCCAACGGGGGGCCCTTCACCTTCTACCCGACGGTGATCTCCTGGCTCATGAGCCGCCAGGCCCGCACAGACCTCATGAGGGAGATGAACAAATCCGTGCTCAGGCGCACCACCCTCCCCAACATCTACAGGGAGTACACCTTCGGCGAGATCGCCACGGTCACCCGGGCGGCCACCGCCAAGGCCCTGGGGCTCAAGGACAAGGGCCACCTGGGCATAGGCGCCGACGGGGACGTCTCCGTCTACCACCTCGACCCCACGGCCTGGAGGCCCTCCATGTACAGGGACCTGGAGAAATCCCTGGCGAGGGCGGCCTACACCGTCAAGGGGGGCGAGATCGTGGTTAAGGACGGCGTGGTCACGGCCACGCCCCTGGGCTCCACTTTCTGGGTGGACTCTAAGATACCGGAGAAGCTGGAGGCTGAAGTGATGAAGGAGATCGAGGCGGATTTCGACAAGTACTACACCGTGGGATTCAGGAACTACCCCGTGGAGGACGCATACCTCCCGACGGGGGTCCGCATGGAGACCAAGGGGAGGTGGGCCCGATGAGCTTCACGCTGAACGGCGTAGGCATCGAGGACACCTTCGCCGAGGGCTTCGGGATGTGGGGCGCCAGGATCATCATCACGGCGAAGAACCGGAAATGGGCGAACATCGCCGCGAGGGAGATGACGGGCTTCGCGACCAGCGTCATCGCGTGCGACTGCGAGGCGGGGATAGAGCGGCAGGTTCCTCCCGAGGAGACGCCTGACGGCCGCCCCGGGGTCTCGGTGATGGTCTTCGGGTTCTCCAAGACGCGCCTCGCGACGCCGATGCTCAACAGGATCGGGCAGTGCGTCCTCACCTGCCCCACCACCGCGATATACAACGGCATCCCCGAGGAGGAGGCCGACGACATGCTGGACGTGGGGGCGAGCCTCAGGTTCTTCGGGGACGGCTACCAGGTGAAGATGCGGATGGGGGACGGCTGGGGGGAGCGCCAACGGTTCTGGAGGATCCCCGTCATGGAGGGGGAGTTCCTCGCCGAGGCCAAGTTCGGCGCCGTGAGGGCCGTGGCCGGGGGCAACTTCCTGATAATGGGGGAGAACGAGGACGCGACCCTCGAGGCCTCCGAGAGGGCCGTGGAGGCGATCCTAGAGGTCCCCGGGGTCATCACCCCGTTCCCCGGGGGGCTCTGCAGGAGCGGGAGCAAGGTGGGGAGCACCTACGCGTTCCTGAAGGCCTCCACGAACACGCCGTTCTGCCCCGCGATCAAGCACACCTCCCCGGACTCCCAGGTGCCCCCGGGGTGCAACTCGGTCCTCGAGGTGGTGCTCAACGGCCTCGACGAGCCCTCGGTGATGAAGGCCATGGCGGCAGGCATCAGGGCTGCTACAGAGGTGGAGGGAATCAAGTGGATCACGGCAGTCAACTTCGCCGGGAAGCTCGGCAAGTTCCAGATGGGGCTCAAGGACGCCCTGGGGGTGGAATGAGATGAAGGAGCTCGTACTCAAGCCGAAGAAGCTCCCGGAGCTGCCCCTGGAGGCCGAGGTGATCACACCCGACTCCGTGGCCGGGAAGACTCTCAAGGAGGTCAAGGCCCTCCCCGTCTACGTCGGCAACACCGTACACGAGCTCGGGGACTACTTCGACGTGAAGGGCGAGACCGCCGAGACCCCCTCCGACCAGCTAGTCGCCATCCAGGGGGAGTGTGGGAACGTCAAGTACATCGGGGCGGGCATGACCGCCGGCCGCCTCATCGTGGAGGGCTGCGTCGGGATGCACGCCGGGGCCGAGATGGAGGGCGGAGAGCTCATCGTCACCGGCTCCGCATCCAACTGGGCCGGGGCCGAGATGAAGGGAGGCCTACTGCGCATCCACGGAGATGCGGGCCACCAGCTCGGCGCCGCCTACCGGGGGAGCCCCGAGGGGATGACCGGGGGAGTCATCGTGGTGGGAGGAGACGTCGGACTCGAAGCCGGGGCCTTCATGCGCCGGGGGATGCTCATCATCCACGGAAACGTCGATTCCTTCCTGGGGGTACACATGAACGGGGGCGAGGTATTCGTCTTCGGTAAGGTCGCGAGGAGGTTCGGGGCCGAGGCGAAGGGGAACGGGGGATTCATCGCCTGCTTCGGGGGGGTCGAGTCCATCCTGCCCACCTACGTCTACGACACCACCTTCCGCCCCGACTTCATGAAGCTCTACCTCCGCCAGCTCCGTGACCAGCTCGGGATCGAGGCCGCGGGGAAATTCCTCGAGGCCTCCTTCAAGAGGTACCGGGGGGACATCGCCGTGGGCGGGACCGCGGAGATACTAGTAGTCGAACCATGAGCCGGGCTGAAGGTTTGAAGGTAGGCATAGTCGCGTCGGACCCCAAGGAGTGGCACGTCGAGAGGCTCACCGCCGAGCTCAAAGCCAGGGGCGCCGAGGCCTACGTCCTCCCAGCCACCCGGTTCCGCTCCGGAGTCGGACTGGAGCCGAGGCTCTCGGTGCGGGGCTACGCTATCGACGACTACGACGCCGTCATAGTGAGGAAGGTCCCCGGGGGCACCGCGGAGAGGGTCTTCTACAGGATGGACGTCCTCCACCGCCTCAAGGACCTCGGGGTCTACGTCCTCAACCCCCCCGACGCCATCGAGATCGCCGTGGACAAGTACTACACCTCGGCCCGCCTCGAGGACGCAGGCATCAAGACCCCCCGGACCGTGGTGACCGAGAGGTTCGACGAGGCCATGAAAGCCTACCAGGAACTGGGAGGAGACGTCGTGGTGAAGCCTCTCTTCGGGAGCCTCGGGATGGGGATGAGCCGGGTCAGCGACGAGGACGTCGCCTACCGCATCTTCAGGGCCCTCGAGATGACCCAGGGGGTCTACTACATTCAGGAGTACATCCCCCACGGGAACAGGGACATCAGGGCCTTCGTCATCGGGGGGGCGGTGGTGGCCTCCATGCTGAGGACCGCCGACGACTGGAAGACCAACATCTCCGCGGGAGGCAAGGCTGAGCCCTACGACCTCGAGGAGGAGCTGGCGGAGCTCAGCGTCGAGGCGACAGCCGCGATAGGCCTCGAGTATTCCGGCGTCGACATCCTCCGCTCCGAGGACGACGGCGAGGCCTACGTCATCGAGCTCAACAGCACCCCGGGGTGGCAGGGGCTCCAGACCGTCACGGAGAGGGACGTCACCGCACTGGTCGTGGATTTACTTATATCGGAAATAGGGTAGGTAGCCCGTCAGGCTCCGGTGATCGCCTCCGCGACGGCGTCCCCGAATTCATGGGTGCCATTTTTTCCGCCGAGATCGGGCGTCCTGACCCTGTCCTCGATGAGGACATCGTCCACCGCCTTATCGATGCCTTTCCAGGCATCTTTGAGTCTGTCGTCGCCCCTCTGGTCCCCCAGCCAGTTTAGCATCATCCCGACGCTGAGGATGAGGGATGTGGGGTTGGAGATCCCCTGGCCTGCGATGTCGGGAGCGGATCCGTGGGTGGCCTCGGCGAAGCAGTGGCGGTCCCCGGCGTTGATGCTCCCCGCCATCCCCATGCTCCCCTGGAGGGCCCCGGACATGTCGGACATGATGTCCCCGTACTGGTTGGGCATCACCACGACGTCGTAGTAGTCGGGCTTCATGATGGCCCAGTAGCTCCAGGCGTCGATCCAGGCGTAGTCGGCCTCGATGTCAGGGTTCCCGGGGGCCTGCTCCTCGAAGACCGCCTTGAAGAGGTTGTCTCCCCGGCAGATGCCCCACTTGGCGCTGCAGGTGAGCCTCTTCACCCCGTCCGCGGGAGCCCCGGCGCGTCCCTTGTAGTCCCCTGAGCGGGCGAGCTCGAATCCGAACTTTATGATCCTCTCGCAGCCTTTCCGGGTCTGGATGTAGTTGTCCACGGCGAGCTCCGCTTCCCCGGCCCTGCTTAATGTGCCGCCAACCCTGGCATACATGTGCTCCGTGTTCTCCCGGAGGACGATGAAGTCGATGTCCCCGGGCTCCCGTCCCTTCAGGACCCCCTCGACCCCGGGCCGGAGCCTGCAGGGCCTGATGTTGGCGTAGACGTCGAGGTCGGGCCTCTGGTTGATGGGGAGGTAGGGGCCCGGGAGCTTCCCGAGCCACTGGGGGAGCCCCACGGGGCCCTTGAACCAGCAGTCCACCTCCTTCAGGAGCTCCGGGGTGATCGCGGGGTCCCAGCCCGCCTCCATGTCGTGGTCCACGTAGTACTGGGCACCGAAATCGTGTGGCCCGATGAGCTCGTAGTCGAAGCCGTACCTGTCCCGGGCGGCCTCGAGGGCCTTGACGGCCTCGGGGACTATCTCCTCCGCGATGCCGTCCCCGACCAGGGCCAGTATGGTGTACTTCCTGGGCATTCCTTCTCCTCCTATTTCCTGGCGAACTTTTGGATACGCTGCCCCTCGAGGACCTCCCCCACGTAAAGGCTGCCCTCGGAGTCGGTCCAGGTGCAGTGGGGGGCGTAGAATAGGCCCGGCTCCTTGCTCCTCTCGTCCCCGATGCGGGTGAGGATCTCCCCGTCGAGGTTGAGGATGCTCACCCTGCCCTGGAGCTCGGGGACGTAGACGATGCCCGCCTCGTCGATGGAGAGGTCGCATGGCTGCTTGAAGCCCCCCCACTCATCTATGTACTCCCCCTCCGGGGTGAATATCTGGATCCTGTGGTTCTGCCGGTCAGCGACGTAGACCTTCCCCCCTCTGACCCAGATGCCGTGGGGGAGGTTGAACTGGCCGGGGCCCTCCCCGGGCTCCCCCCAGGAGAAGAGGAGCTCCCCTTCGGGGGAGAACCTGTGGACCCGGTTGTTCCCATAACCGTCGGAGACGTAGATGCCCCCGTCGGGGGCGAGGGCGACGTCGGTGGGGAGGTTGAAGGGCTCCCCGTCGGCCGCCTGGTCCACGTTCCCGATGGTCATGAGGAGCTCCCCGTCGGTGGTGAACTTCCAGAGGACGTGGCGGTCCCTGTCGACGCAGTAGATGTGGTCTTTCTCGTCGATGTAGGCCCCATGGGCGTTCTGGAACATCCCCTCGCCCCAGGACCCGATGAACGTGCCGTCCTTCTCGTAGACGATGATGGGGTGCTCCCCCCTGTTGAGGACGTAGACTCTGTCCCTGGAGTCGACGCTCACCCCGGCGACCTGGGTGTAGACCCATCCCTCGGGGAGCCTGTCCCAGCCCTCCACTACTTCATACTCGATCTTATCCTTCAAAATTGACACTCATCTCCCCGTTGTATATTCTATACTTAGCATTATCGAGTCGCCCGGGACCAGTGGGCTTAACCGTAGCCTGACTGTAGACTTTTTGGATGTACATCTCGTTCCGGGGTTTCCTCATCTTCTGCTTCGCCGTCTTCTTGCTGACCCTTCTCGTGGTCTACTGGGACGTCCTCCAGCGGGGGAACTACGCCAGATCCCTGGGGTCTCAGGGCATCGCTTTCCTGGCGATGATCGTAGTGGGCGCCTTCGCTATATGGAAGTTCAGGAAAACTTGAGATTTGCGCGCGAGGTGTCCGCCTTCAAGAGGTGGGTCCAGCGGACAACATTTAACTCGCGCGCACCGGGTCTCCGCGGACCCGCTATTTATCATCCATGAAGGTTTGAGACCTGTCATAGATACGTATCGTAAATACCCCAAATCAATACTAGAAGTATAGATTTTCACTCATGTTGGCCTCGCCTCGACAAAATGAATAAAGGCTTACAAACTCGGTGAGGCTAGATCGGTAACGAGGGACCATGGTGAAGCGCGTCGAGATGCTCTATCTCTCCCAAGAGGAGATCCTGGACCTGGGGATCGGCCTCGGGGAGGTCATCGGCCTCATCGAGAAGGGGCTGTATGAGCACGGGAAGGGTCGGGTGGAGAACCCCCCGAAGCCGGGGATCCACTCCAGGTCGGATTCTTTCATCCACGCTATGCCCGCCTACTTCGAAGGGCTCGGGATAGGGGGGCTGAAGTGGGTGAGCGGATACCCGTCGAACAGGGCGCGGGGCCTCCCCCAGATCCTCGGGGTGATGATCGTCAACGACATGGAGACCGGGGTGCCCCTCGCGGTGATGGACTGCAGATGGATCACCGCCGTCCGCACCGCCGCCGTGACGGCTGTAACCGCCAAGTTCTGCGCCAGGGACGACTCGGAGGTCCTGGGTGTGGTGGGCTGCGGCGTCCAGGGGAGGATGAATCTCCTCGCCCTCAAGGAGGTGGTGCCCGGCCTCAGCCGTGTCAAGGTCTTCGACATCAACAGGGCTGCGATGGAGCGCTACAGGGACGACCTCTCCGAGAAGGCGGGCGTGGATATCGAGATCTGCGAGAGCGTCCGGGAGGTGGCCCGGGGCTCGGACATCCTCCTCACCGCGACTCAGAGGCTCGAGGAGCCCCTCGTCAAGGACGAGTGGTTCGAGCCCGGGTGCCTCGGCTTCGGAATAGAGGCGAGCAGGGCGTGGTACGGGGACGCGATCCTGGGCGCCGACAAGTTCATCACGGACAGCTGGGACCAGACCGTTTATTACACTGAGCAGGGAGCGTTCCCGGACGGGTTGCCCGAGCTGCACGCCGAGCTGGGGGAGGTGGTCAGCGGCATGAAGCCCGGGAGGGAGAACCCCCGGGAGAGGATCCTCGCCATCAACATCGGCCTCGCCCTCGAGGACGTGTTCCTCGCAAACAGGATCTACGAGATCGCCTCCGAGAGGGGCGGCTACCGGAAGTTGACGCTGATGGAGAGGGACTTTTAGCCCTCAACAGTCTTTCTCGTGCTCAAATTCTTCGGGGGACCCAAGGGACCGACGCTGATACTGAACAACTGAGGGCAAAACACCTGTTCAATCCCCTTTTGTGGGCTCATCCCGTAGAAAATTAATTATCGTCATACGGCTCATCAGGATTGATCGATTATGTGGGATTACCTTATCAAGAACGGGTTCGTGGTCGACGGCACGGGGGCTCCGTGGTTCAAGGCCGATGTCGCCATCGCCGAAGGCAGGATCGACGCCATAAACACGAGGCTTCCCGCCTCCAAGGCGGATACGGTCTACGACGCCAAGGGACTCGTCGTCTCCCCGGGCTTCATCGACATGCACTGCCACT
>JADHWM010000056.1 GCA_016783485.1 Candidatus Bathyarchaeota archaeon | reverse complement strand
CCCCCTCGAACAGATCGCTAACCCGTCCAAGTAGCGCTTATTGCTCCGCTAAATAAGGGGGTCAGGGCCGGGGTGACCTTTAGGGAAGCTATAAATATATCAGATCGTGATATATTTCAAACCATGGCAGAGTTCGACGTCGACGATCTCATCTCCGACTTTTCGAGGTTCTACATCCTCACCATCCTCTACGAGGGCCCCGCCCATGGCTATGGCATCCTCCGTAAATTCCAGAGCAGGGTGGGGAAGAAGATCAGCCCCGGCCTCGTCTATCCCTTCCTCCAGAAGCTCGAAGAGAAGGGCATCGCCACCCAGACCTCCGAGATGGTAGGGGAGAAGGAGAGGAAGGTCCACTACCTCACAGAGGAGGGGACCGCCCTCTGCAACAAGCTCTTCCAGCGCTTCGCCCACCTCGTCTCGGTGGCCATCGAACCGAGCCTCGACATCTGCGCCCACTGCGGCTGCAAGATCTACGAGGGCGGCCACACTGAGGTCATCGACGGGGAGGAGAAGGTCTTCTGCTGCTCCCACTGTGCCGCGTCCTATATACGCGAGATGAATGACTAGGGTTCATCCCCCCCTTCTTTGGCACGTTCTTGCTTCCAGCCCCATTAATCATCCTGTGGAAATATGAGGGTGCATATAAAATAATTTATTTTCATGATATATCATAGGATAATACATTTATTAGTCTCCGTGCAGACACGGTGAAGGATATCATGAATAAGAAAGACACGTCATCCTTGACTTCACCCCACATGCCTGCGCAACCCCTCATCAGTGAAGCGTGGGTCGGAGGGGCTTCCAAATGATGGGCTTTGGCTGGATGGGCGGGGGTATGTGGCTCTTTTGGATCGCCCTCGCAGCAGGCCTCTATTTCCTCTTCTACGGAATGCCCCTGTACGGTGGAGGAGGTCGCAGCAGGGCATTGAGAATCGCCGAGGAGCGATACGCCCAAGGGGAGATCACCGCCGGGGAGCTCGACGAGATCAAGGATAAACTTTGGGAAGAGTAGCGAATGCAGCATGATGACATCAGCAGACTTGTTTGTTGATGCCGTTCCCCATGCATTAGGGTCTAAGAAAAGTCCTGAAACGATTACCAATCTTTATTCGAGGCCGAGTGGAGGAAATATGGGCCCGGGAGGAAGCTTCGCGTGACATCAGTTGATGGTTCGAAAAGCAAGAACCTGAGCTTAATCATCTTCGCGGTCGTCGGGGTCTCCATAATCGCCGGGGGCTGGTACCTGATACAGATTCAGAGGATCAAGATGGACTTCTCGATCCCCGACATCGACGGGAACACGGTGACCCTCAGTGATTACAGCGGGGAGGTCGTGGTCCTCGACTTCATGGCGACCTGGTGCGGCCCCTGCCGGGGCGCGATGCGGGACCTCGTATCCGTCCACAAGGACATCAGGGACCAGTTCGTCCTGATCTCAATATCCGTGGACCCGAATTTCGACACGGTGCCCGTCCTCTGGGACTGGGTGGAGGAATACGATGCGAACTGGATCCACGCCAGGGACCTCGCGGATCCCCCTGTGACCCAGCAGTTCGGCGTCTCTGAAATCCCCACATACGTCATTCTCGACCGTGATGGCGAGATCAGGTTCAGGCACGTGGGCCCCGTCTCGGCGCTGAAGCTGAAGACTGAAATATTATCCCTCGTCAACGAGTAGACGACTAGGATGGCTCTCCAACTCTCGGGGCTGGCGTTCGCCTTCTCCGCCGGGGTCTTCTCCCTCTTCTCCCCGTGCAGCTACGCCCTCCTCCCTGGGTACGTCTCATACTACCTCGGGGCCAGGTTCGGGGTGGTGAAGGCCCTCACGGGGGGGCTCGCCTGCACCCTGGGGCTCATCACCGTCTTCGCGGCGATAGGGGGGCTCGCCTCGAGCCTCGGGGAGCTCGTGCCCCAGATCATTCCGCTGCTGGACATCGCGGCCGGGGTCATCCTCATCGCGATGGGGCTGGGGAACCTCCTGGATCTCAAGATGCCCTTCATCTCCCTGAACATCGGGCCCTCCAAGAGGCAGGGGTTCCTGGGCCTCTACACCTATGGCGTAGTCTACGGCCTCGCAGGGGTGGGCTGCTCCGCCCCCATCTTCATCAGCGTCCTCTTCTACTCCATGTCCAAGGGGCTCGCCCAGGGGGTCCTCAGCTTCGTCGCCTACGCCCTGGGGATGGGGACGCCCCTCATCGTGACCACGCTCCTCCTCTCCCAAGCCAAGGACTACATGATCCAGCGTATCAACATGGCAACGGAGAAGCTCCGCAGAGCCAGTGGGGTGGTCCTCGTCGCCGTGGGGCTCTACCTCATCTACTTCTATTACGTCACCTACCTCTGAGCGCCGAGTCAAGGATTATTAGTTTCTGCGGTGAAAGAGTGATCAGAAATATCACTGCAATCGGGGAAAGAAACATGGGAAAAATAGTGGAGTTAGAGCTCAACGAGGCGAAGGCTGCGGGCGATAAGGCATCCGATATCTTCGTGGTGAAGAACACGGACGGTCGTGACGGAGGTTTCCAGAGGCTTCTTGAACTCATGGGAAGTAAGGGAGTCGAGTTTTACGGGCTTGTGCCATCCGACTCCGTCGTCATCGTGAAGGTCAACTCCCAGTGGAACGAGCGGGGGGGCACCAACACGGACCTCGTCAAGGCCATCGTGGAGGCCATCGTGTCCCATCCCGACGGATTCACCGGGGAGGTGGTCATCGCCGACAACGGCCAAGCCCAGTACGGCTCCACGAGCCACGGGGGAAGCCTCGACTACGAAATGAACAACGCCGAGGACAGGGCCCAATCGAACCGGGTCGTCGCTGAGTCCTTCCTCGAACACAGAGTCTCCACGTATCTCTGGGACGAGATCACCTCTAACGAGGTGGGAGAATACTCCGAGGGGGATGACGGTGACGGTTACATCATCGAGGACGCCCCTGACCCAGCCACGGGGATCAGGGTCTCATACCCCAAGTTCGAGACGGCCCACGGCACACGGGTCAGCTTCAAGGAGGGGGTCTGGGACCCCGAAGCCTCGGCCTACGACTCCGACAGGCTGAAGCTCATCAATGTCCCGGTGCTCAAGGCCCACTTCATCTGCGGGGTCACGGGATGCGTCAAGCACTACATGGGAGTGGTCAGCGACAAGCTCCAGAGCAGGGGCGCCCACAAGAGCGTCCTGACCGGGGGGATGGGGACCGAGATCGCCGGGACCCGGGCCCCCGACCTCAACGTCCTCGACGCGATCTGGGTCAACTCCACCCCCGGGAAGGGGCCCCGGAGCAACTACGACGAGGCCACGAGGCTTAACATCATCATGGCGGGCACGGATCCCTGCGCCCTCGACGCTTGGGCCACCCGAAACGTCCTGATGCAGGCCGCGAGGCTTCAGGGCCACGAGGACCTCTCCAAGTTCAACCCCGATAACGACGATCCCGAATCCCACGGCAGGTGGCTGAGGCTCTCGGCTGAGGTGCTCAGGGAGGCGGGGCACAGAGCGGTTCTCGACGAGGACAGGATGAATGTCTACATCGCGAGTGCCTGAGCCTCTACTCCCTGTTCTCTACATTCTCCTGAGCTGCCTCTTCGCCAGCGTGGGCCCCACCACGGAGACGAATATGATGGTCACAAAGACGATGGGATAACAGAAGTTCTTGTAGATCTCGAGGTTCAGGAACTGCCCCGTCGGGTCCAAGAGCCCCGGGAGTTCGCTGAGGACCAGGGCGGAGGTCCCCTGGAGGAAGATCACCCTGCTCAGCACCATCTCCCCCACCGTGAACCTGAGGATGTTCCCCACCCCCGAAGCCACGAGGTAACGGACGATGAGCATCAGGGCGACGATCCCCAGGGCCACGAGGGTGTACTCCAGGCTCAGCTCCACGGTGAGCCCGAGGTAGACGAAGAAGAAGGCTTTGATCAGGAAGGTGATCTCCATGTTGAACTCCCTGATCCGCTTCTTGTCGATCCTGACCTTACGGTTCGATCCCAGCTTCCTGGAGATGTACCGGTAGTTGGTGATGGTGAGCCCGAAGGCGAGGGCCGTGATGGGGCCTCCGCCGGTGCCCGCGACCGCTTCCGAAGCGATATAGATGGGAAATAGGGCTGCCACCGTCATCATATAGTTGAAGGGCCTCCCCCAGAGGAAGTTGAGGACCTCGGCCCATAGGAGCCCCACGGCGAGGCCTAAGAGGACCGAGACGGTGAAGGTGAACACGATGTCCTTGACCCCGGCCTCCAACGTGAGGCCGGGGGACATGATCATCCGGATCAGGGTGACGCAAGCCACCACCTTGATGGGGTCGCTGAGGGTGGACTCCAGGTTCAGGACGGTCCCCTCGTCCTCGATGAAGGGGATCAGGGTCTTGAGCTGGTCGAGGATGCCTGACACGGAGATGCCGCCTAGCCCCCCGATCATGGCCCCCAGCAGAAGCCCCTCTAGGAGCTTGAACTGGTCGGGGAAGAGGAAGCTCACCGAGAACCCCACGATGAACGTTACCGCGAGGAACGTGGTCATGGAGAGGAGGAGGGCCTTTATCACGGTCCTCATCACCGAGGAGATGTCGACGTTGATCCCCGTGTCGAAGCTGAATATGGAGACAGTGACCAGGATCAGCAGGGGAAAGATCGACATGAACGTCCCGATCTCGAAGAAGCCCAGCACCGGACCCAGAAGGTAGCCGAAGCCCAGGAGCCAGACGATGTCGGGGATCCGGGTCTTCGCATAGAAGAGATTGCTGATGTAGCTCAGGAAGAGGGTCGCGGAGATGAGGAGGAGGAAGCTCTGGACGAAGCTCTGCGAGACCATCTTGCTCACAATTACCTCCCATTCAATACTCTGAAACCGGCATCAGGCCGTCTTCGCTCTCTAGCATCTAGAAGAATCAGGGTAAAAAAGGTTGCTTGACCGAAAAAGATGTTATTTTCGCTCCGTTTTGAAGCAACTGGGAAGCGGAAATATTTTGTACCATCCCGGCGTGAAAGGAAAACGAAAGGAGAGAAAAACAGGGGCTAAGTATTTGATCTAACGGCGCAAAAGCAGTATACGCCCAATCAAAGTCGGGGAGAAGAGAACGCCCGAAGGATTCCGGACGACCATAAATATGGAGCGTATCGAAGAGAGCTAGGAGTTGCCCCTGATTTCGTCCAGCACGAATATGACCAATTCATCGTGGTCCATGAAGGCGGTCTCATGATAGATGTCGGGCTGCGTCCTGACCTGTTCGTTTGCATGCCCCGTGTAGTCCAGGCTCATGGATGAGGTCATGGTAATGGCGATCTTACTGTTGGGCAGGACGCAGTATATGGGCCATATGAAGAAGCCGTCACCACCGCTTGGGGTCCCGTATATCGTAGCGAAACCGGTCTGCTTGCAGAAGTTGGTGAACCCCTCAGCAGCTGAGTAGACCATGAAGTCGGTCAAAAGGACAATCTTGCCAACGAAATCCACCTCCTGCGTGGGGGTGTACGTCATCGAAAAATTGTAAATCTCATAGTCCTCACTTTGGACCTCCGGGGGAAGATATCTGAACACCACTTTCGACACTGGAGCCTTGTCCCCCAGATATCCATCGTGGAACCACTGGATGTACTCGCCTGTTCGATACGCCAGATAGTACTCGTGAAGCACGTCATCCTTGATGAGAGGCTTCACTATGCATTCGACCCAGGAACTGAATCCGCCGCCAGTGTTTCCCCGGATATCGATGATCAGATAATCGTAATTCTCGATTGCTCCATAGAAATCCAGAATGTCATCTTCATGAGACCCCACGGTCGACGGATCAAAAGTCCCGATGTACATGTATCCGACGCTCTCCTCCTCATGCTTCTTAAAAATGAAATCAGAAGGGGGGTACAGTCCAGAAATCGATGAGGGACCGTAAGATGGATGGAGGGGTAAATCCACCTCATTCCCTATGGAATCGAGGACGGTGAATGCGGCATCGCCCCCGAACTCGTAGGGGGATATCCTCCAGAGATACGTCTTGTTACGCATGAAATCCCAGTCTAGGTATTCTCTGTCAAAGCAGGTCTTCACTGCTTCATCGATGAGCACACCGTCGACTTTTGTGACTTTCACCCCCATCCTGGGAAGGGGGTTCCCTTGAGAGTCTGTTATTATGTAGTCTCCCCTGTCGTACACGATCCTCACCTCGAATCGTGAAAGATATTTGCGTTCATAGACTCTCTCGAAGTGTTCGAACCAGTAATCGGCCGCCTCAGCCACTTCATCGGAGAAGACTATGTTCATGGGATAAAGACCCTTGTAGAGGGAGTGGTATTCGATGACGGTCCCGGGATCGAGGACATGGGTATGACGATTCTGGAGGGCTTCAACCGCCTCCATGATGACATAGAGGAAATCCTCGTTGTCCGAGGCATTCCTGATCCGTTCCTCGAAGACCGCCCTCAGATCCAGCCAGTTATACCCGTGCGTCCTCTCCTTTAGGGGCAGATAAGGGTAGTTTTCTTGGACTAAGTTGTAGAGGTATTCGAAATCTTTCAGCCACTCCTCGACCCCCATGTCCCTCGGATCGATGGAATTGATCGATTCCTCGAAACGCGGAGTGGAGAGGAGGACATAGCTCAAGCCTGAGACTATGACGATCGCTAAGGAAGAGAGGACGATTAGGATTTTTCTCTTCGATAAATCGATCAAACGTTTCACATCATTTCATGTGCGGTTCAATACTGTAATTTTATTAGAGTTACGCAAGATCGATCATATTCCCCCAATATCGATCCTAGCATGAGGCATTAATACTCAAGCCATATTTGGGAGTCAAAGGGAAGTCTTTTCCGATCCTAGAATTGAAACATCAAAAGCTGATACCATTGAGCGCAGAGAATGTCTGGCCGGATGGAGCGAAGTGCAGTGTCTGCTTCACCTTCGACCTCGACGCAGAATGGGTATTCCAGGGCAACCATCCCGAGGTTGCAGAGATGCCTAGACGCCTCAGCCAGGGAGAGTACGTCTGGAACGCCCGGATCATTCCCCGGCTCCTCGACCTCTTCGACGAACACGACCTGAAAACCACATTCTTCGTCGTGGGGATGAATGCGAAGAACCACCCGGAAGTGATGCAGGAGATCGTCTCCAGGGGGCACGAGATCGCCACCCACGGGTGGAAGCACGAGGACATCGTGGGCGTGGGCAGAGAGGAAGAGGAGAGGAGGCTGCTGATGTCCGTGGACGCCATCGAGAGCGCGACCGGCGTGAAGCCCGTGGGGAACAGTATCGCCGGCGGTGAGATCAGTCCCCACTCCCACGACATACTGGCCGAGAACGGGTTCATCTACGACAGCAGCCTCAGGGGCAGCGACCTCCCGTATAAGCTGGAGAACGGCCTCGTCATCGTGCCCAGCTACTACGAGATGGATGACTTCCACCTCTTCGCCGACTATCCGGGCTACGCCGCCTACTACGCCCGGATGATGAGCCCCGAGGTGGGATGGGAGATCTGGACCAACGCCTTCGACGGCTACCACAGGTACGGCCTCTGCTACACCACGATGTTCCACCCCCAGATCATAGGGAAGCCCGGGAACATGATGCTCCTGGACAGGCTCATCAATTACATCAAGAAACATCCGGACGTCTGGATCGCTACCGCGGAAGAGATAGCGAGACACTGGAACACGCTGTAGGCACCAGACAATCTGCATGCCAGAGGATGCGGAAGCATCCCCTTTAATCACTCAAACGAGATCTCGACGACCTCTGTGATGCCCATCTTCGCAGCCGTGTCCCTGATGAACTGGACTCGATGCTCCCTAATCATATCCAGCTGTATCAGCCCAAGGATCAATGTGAGCCCGCGCGCCCAAGTCAAGAAGAACAGCACTGTGGTCGACCCGCCCCCTACGCTTGACGATCCTCGATTCGGGACCTATCGAGCGCGCAAAATCACGCGTATGCCGTTTTTACTTATTCGTTGAGCTCCTGGGGTATCAGGACCTCGGTGATATAGTGAGTCATAGCGGGAGGCCGACTGACAGACTTCGTGGTCTCGATAAACTTGTCGACGCTGTCGCTCTCAATGATCCACGTAAAGTTAAACTTCTGGCCCATGGGCCCGTACAAGCCCTTGTACGTCATACCGTGCTCCTCGCAGGCTTCCTTGAACGTATTGTTCCACCTCTTGAGCTCCTTGCCGGTGGCACTCCAGTCGAAGAAGACGAGAATGATCATGTCAGCAGAACACAAACGTTGAGAAGTATATACCTTTCGATAACAATTAGTCCTCAAATACGCAACTTTTCTAAGCTCTAGTCGTCCTTGGCGACCTTAAGGGTCCTTGGCATCGTGAGGAGCAGGGGCATCCTGAGGAAGACGTCCACGAACATATGAAATAGGAACGGGGCCAGGGGTGAGACCTGAGAGTATAGTATGCCTCCTATGAGGGGTGCGGGTATCCTAAAGATCCCCCGGAGGAGTTCCCTAATCCCCATCCACTTCCCCCTCTCAGAGGGGGGCACCAGCTCGTTTCTGTAGGCCGCGAGGATGCTCAGACTCGGCTGGAATGTGCCCCTGAGAGCCCAGCCCAGAATGATCCACCGGGGATCCGGGGCGAACAGCAATATCAGGGTCGAGATGTGGAAAAGGGGCCTGAGGAGTAGGACGGTTCTCACCCGCCCGATCCTGTCGGCGAGATTCCCCAGGGGTATCGCCGAGACGATCCCCACGACGGCGAAAATCGTGCTCATGGCCCCCAGGGTTAGAGGGTCGGCCCCCTTCTCCTCCACCGCGTAGACCATGACGAACCGGGCCATCACCGCGAAGGACGATGCGCTCATCGTGTCTATGAGGAGCCAACGCTTCAGATATGGCCCCCCGGACATCACCGACTTCAACTCCTCGACGAGAGACTGGGATCGCTTACCCAGGCTCCCCGTCTCCTCAAGGCGGAGCCCCACGTACAATCCGATGATGGCCACTCCCACAAGCTCGATGATGAAGAGATACCTCACGTTCCCCGCGGTCAGGCCCCCGAGCCGAGTCAGAAGCGCACCAGCCGCGAGAGGCGCCACCACCGTGGGCACCAGAGAGAGGGCCGTCACGAAGGAGAACCCTGTCGCCCTGTCCTCGTCCTTGAGGGAGTTGGCAAGGACCACATTCTCGACCCCGCTGGAACAGAAGAACGCGAGTGTGTACAGGGCCGTCGCCACAGCGATCCACATCCAGTCCCTGGCGTAGAAGTAGGTCAGAGGAACCAAGGCTTGGGCAGTGATCGTCAGCATGAGGATCTTCCTGGAGCTGTACCTATCGATGAGGGAGCCGAAAGGGTACGCGATGATGGCGTTCACGAGACCCCCGACTGAGCCCACGAGGCCGAGTTGGACAAAGTTCGCTCCCAAGAGACGGATATAGATGTTGATGTAATCTTGGGTCAGCTTGTTGAAAAAAGAGAAACCCGCCTTCTTGACGAGGACTAGCTGGTAGTTCCGTGCCTGCCTCGAGAAGAAACTCTTAAGATCGTCTAGGACCACTCGCTCAGCGCCTTCTTTCCAGCTTTAGAACACTTCTCTAGCTCTATAGATAAAAGAGCATTACGGTCCATCCACGGATCAGGCATAAATGCACAGGGAGTCGAGGATGAGCCATGGAAGCCGTCAAGCGCGTCGACGAGATAGCTGAGGAGCCCCACCCCTTCCTCAGAGGCGTGACCATGAAGACCCTCCTCTCGAAGAGAGACGATGGAGCGGACGCCACCTGCATAGTCGTCCGGTGCCCCCGGGGCTCCGAAATCGAGGAACACACGCACCCCGAGCAGGACGACATCATCTACGTCCTAGAGGGAGAGGCGACGATGTGGATCGAAGGCTTGGAAGAGTTCAAGCTGGATCCGGGAACCTTCGTGAACGTTCCCAAGGGCAGACGTCACAGGACCTACGACGTGAAAAAGGACCTCCTCATCTACGACGTCTTCTCGCCCCCAATGTTCTAGCGGTCCACGATAACACCGAGATGCCACCTGAGCCCAGTTCATCGTCTGGATTGTGCACACGGGTAATTACAGTCATGATAATTTGGACTGACTAAACGCCTAGGACGCCGTACCGCACATAGAGGTATCCCATGGATATGATGAAATGGAGGATGGTGAGGCTCAGCCCCAGCTTCAGGAACATGGTGAAGCTGATGGGGTAGCCTTCCTGCTCCGAGATCCCGATGGTGATGACGTTGGTCGGGGCTCCGATGGGGGTCATGTTGCCCCCCAGGTTCGCCCCTATCACCAGCCCCCACCAGAGCAGCCTCGAGGACTCGTCCACCACCATGTCCCGAACGATGGGGGACAGGGAGGAGGCAAGAGGGATGTTGTCCACGACAGAGGAGGCGATCCCCGAGAGCCACATCAGTTTAATGGAGGCGTAGAGGGGGTTCGACCCGATGAGATTCGAGAGCCACGCCGCGAGGGAGCTGATTATCCCGATCTCGCTGAGGCCGTTGATCATGATGAAGAGCCCGGATAGGAAGAATAGGGTCGACCAGTCGATCTCCCTGAGGATCCCCTGGGGCTCCCGGGTCTGGATGATTATCATGAGGAAGCCCCCGGTCAACGCCACGAAGGCGGGGGTCAGGTTGAGGCTCTCGTAGCTAATGAAACCTACGATTGTGAGAAGCATAACAACAGCGGCCGCTCCGCTGCTCCTGTCTATCCCGCTGCCCTGGAGGCCGCTCACCTCGATAGCCCTCTCGATCCACTCGTCGAACTCCAAGTCCCTGAACTCAGCCTCGGGTTGGGGGGTGAAGTCTTTCTTGAAGAGCCGGACGAATACAACCAGGGTCGCCAAGTAAAGGAGGACACCGAGGGGCAGCACGTTGTAGATGAAGTCCATGAAGCTGAGACCCCCCTCTATACCGATGATGATATTCGGGATCGATCCTATCCATAGGGTCATCCCCCCCACGTTGATCACCACCGCCTGGAACACCATGAGTATCTGGGGCCTGATCTTCAAGCTCCGGGCCATCGTGATGGTGATGCTCGCCATAATCAGCATCGCCCCGATGTTGCTCACGAAGATGGCGATGACAATCGTGAAGGAGAGCAGTATCACCGCGAAGGCGGTGGGGCTCTTAGAGCTCCTCATGATCTTGACCGCAAGAAACTGGAACAACCCGGACCTCTCCGCCCCCCGTACAAGGAGGAAGAGCCCCAAGACCACAGCTAAGATCTCTATGTCGATGAAATCTCGTGCGAGGATATCCTCCGGACTGACGGCGCCCAAAAGAACGAAGATCAATGCGCCTAGAAGAGAAGCGTAGGTCCGGTGGATCGCCTCAATCGCAATCAGGATAAAAACGACAACGAATACCAGGACCGCAAGACCCTGGGAAACTGTCATATCTCGACATTCTCATCCGTTTCTTCCTGTTCCGGGCGCATAGTCCCGGTCAACCGCTTGTACTCGGACATAAGCTGGTCCAGTGTGTACTTCCTGAGCTTGACCACGAGGCTCCACCGGTTGTTAAGCTCCTCCTCGAGCGTCTCTATCCTGCCGGTGAGAGCCACAATGCTCTCGCTAAGGCCAGCCAACTGCCCCGTTAAGGCCTCGATATCCTCCTTGACCTTGATGTTCTCCTTCTTGGTCTGAGCCGAGAGGGCCCCGATCCCATCCTTCAGATTCGCATTCAGCCCCCCGATCTGCGCTGCGATGGCCTCCAGGTCCGCCTTTAGGTTGCCGTTCTCCCGCCTGAAGGAGGTTTTTAGACTTTTCTCGATCTCAGCTAATGGTTCCTTAAGTTCCTGCTTCACGATTGTCTTAATCTGCTCTTCTATGCTCATCTGTTCCCCTATCCTGTATACTCCCTATGAAAATATGCCTATCCCAAAAGCATTTGCCCCTAAATAAAAAAGGTTCTCTGTGGCAGAAGAAACAACTATCTATGAATCTTTATTGAAGATTATACCCGGATTCAGATATATCCCAGCTTCCTGAGCCTCTCCTCTATGAGGGCCTTCTCCTCGTCGTCGAAGCTGGAGACATCCGATTCCCCTTCCATTATAGGCTTGACCGCCGTTCTCTCGGAGAACCTGGAATCATCCTTGAAAATCTCGTCCAGCACCCTTCCATCCATCTCGTCCTGCATCGGGATGCCGAAGGAGTGTAGCAGCGTGGGGGCGACATCGAGGATAGATGCCTTCTCCACCCTGAATCCCGGTCTCACCTCGGGGCCCCGGGCGATGAAGACCCCGTCCCTGGTGTGGGTCCCCTTCCAGCCCGTGAGGAGGGCACCCTCGACGAAGAGCCTATCCTCCCCAACTTTTGCATCTATCTCGCACCTTCCCCCGTCGAGCATGAAGACGATCTCCGGGGCCTCCTCGAGGTGGGGGCCCGTGTAGACGTCTCGGGAGCTGTAGACATCGACGTTCACGGATGCGCCGGTCTTGGGGTCCTTGAGCCCTCTGAGCTTCTCCATCAAGACTGACACGAGCTCATCCCGCTCATCCTCATGTACGCATCCCTCCAGCATCTCCCCCTCTATGTTGAGGTAGATCTGACCGAAATGGGGCGTATGGACGGCGCTGAACGCCTTCGTCTTATTCCAGTTCACCCGCCCCTCGAGCCGGGCGTTTGAGAGATAGGAGTAGGTGTACCTCTGCAGCCTCTTGAGGCCCACCACCTTGAAGAGGACCCCCGCCACGGGCTTGAGAAGCTCCCTCTCGTGGAGGAACCTGTAGAGCTTCTCCGCGATCCGCCCCAGCTTCACGATGGCCCTCTCGTTGATCTTCCTCTTCGCCCTGAGGAATCCGTTCCTGCGGAGCCACTCGTTCACGAAGAATGTCCTCTCGAGGGGCCCGAAGCCGTGATCCGAGACCACGAATACAGTGGCCTCCTCCCCCACAGCCTCGATGAGCCCTCCCAGAACCCTGTCGAGCTCCTCCCAGTACGCCTCCACGGTTTCCCTCTTGTCCCAGAGGAGGTGGTGGAGCCTGTCGGGGCTCGTGAAGACCACCATGTAGAAGTCGCAGGGGATGTGCTCCATCAGGTATTCCGCTGCCCTGCCCCGCTTCTCCGTGATCTTGATGGCGTCTTTGTAAAAGTCTCCCTCGTCGAAGTACTGCCAATGGGGAAGATCGATCTCGTAGTCGAGGCCCGATTCCCCGAGGTCGCTCTGGAGCTTCGAGGGGTAGCTGAAGGCGCTCTCCTTTGAGGGCGTCATCATCCCCGTCACCATGAAGCCGTCCACCTCCTCCGGCGGATACGTCCCGGGGATGTTCATCACCCCCGTCCTGACGCCGTAGCTGTTCAGGATCTTCCAGATGGGGGCGTGGTTGGCGAAGCAGTAGCCGTTGGGCTCCACACCGTAGCCTTCCCGCCTCAGGAGGTCGAATAATCCGAGCTTCCCCGGGTTCATCCCCGTCATCATGCTCACCCAGGCGGGGATCGTCACAGGGGGCAACGTGGAGTCGAGGACCCCCCAGGCCCCCTCATCCATGAGCCTCGCCAGATTCGGGAGCCTCCCTTCCTCTGCGAGGGGGCGGATTATGTCGAAGGTGGCCCCATCAAGCCCCAGGACTAGGACCCTGCGGCGGGGAGTCTCGGCTTCATCGATTGCCTCAGCCTTCGACATGCTAAATTTGAGTCTACACATCCAATATTAAGTCTTCAGGTCATTATCGTCATAACAGGAAGGGATACAGGCCTTGAGCGACACTTTTCATCACGCGGCGAATGAAAGCGCTGGAAGCCCCCGGGACAGAGTCGTGATTCTCGCCCATTGCATCATGAACCAGTCCACCAGGGCCAGGTGGGAGGGAGGCGGCGCCACTAGGACCGAGGGGGCCGTCGAGGAAATAATCACCCCCCTCCTCGAGCACGGTGTAGGGATAATCCAGATGGAGTGCCCCGAGCAGACCCTGTACGGAAACCCGAGGCCTCCGAGGAGCAGGGACGACTACGACACCCCCGAGTTCAAGGAGAAATGTAGGGAGATCGCTGTGAGAGCCATGCAGACCATAGAAAATAGTACGCCGGAGGTGATCGCGGCACTGGGGTTCGAGGGCTCCCCAAGCTGTGGAGTGGAGAGAACGACACGGACCATCAAGGGCTCTCGTGCCGAAAGTCCCGGAGAAGGACACCTCATCGAAGCCCTACGTCAAGAGATGAGGGAGAAGGGATTAGACACTCCAATCATCGGAGTAGGGTTGAGAGAGGGCGAGATGAGCATAGCGTTGGGAAAGCTCGAAACTCTATTGAAGGGCTGACCATTCAACATCGATACATTATCTCAGGAAAATAACTCATGTTGATCATGGACAAGATCGAAAAAGCCGCTAATTGGGTCAAAGCAGATACCATGATCTATAATCGGTAAGGGCTATTCTCACCTATCGATAAAAAGACTTTTTAACAGTAATCTAATCTATTCTAAAATACGTTAATATTAAAAAGAGAGATATGTGAGATAGATTCTCACATTTTTTCGAGATAGGCGACATTATTGACAACGGAAACTTTTACTTTTTCGCCGATGTCTCTGGCTTCAATTCTCTTGTTC
>JADHWM010000055.1 GCA_016783485.1 Candidatus Bathyarchaeota archaeon | reverse complement strand
GATCGCGATGGGGCTCGCCGCAGTGGCCGCGGTCATCGTCTTCCTGATGGCCTTCTCGTTCTTCAGGAACAACATGGCCTTCATCATCACCAGCATCCAGGGGATCAACCCCGACTACCTCGTATACGGGGCGGCAGCCATCATCGCCGGCGGCGTCGCCCTGTGGTGGCGCAGGCGTCGCTGAAAGCTACTGGGACTCCCGATACTTTCTCAGCACCAGGCTGGCCACCGACGAGTCCTGGATGGCCAAGCCCACGCTCTTGAAGACAGTGAGCCCGTCCCCGGGGGTCCTCCCCTCCTTCTCTCCGTTCACGAGTTCTCCCAGCTCCGCATGGATGTGATCCACGGTGATGGCCCCCTCGGCTATGGGGATCAGTATGTCCCCCGCCTCGTCCATGATGGCCTCGATGCTGTCCACCACCACCTTCGCCTCGCGGATGATCCCTGTGTCCAGCTCACGGTAGTCGGGGTAGAAGCTCCCGATGGCCCCCACGTGGACACGGTCCCCCAGCCACTCCCGCCTCACCACGGGATTCCGGGAGGTCGTCGCGGTGAGGACGACGTCGGCATCCTTCACGGCCTCCGCTCCGCTCCCGGCCTTCACCATGTCCAACCCCAGCTTGGGCCCCATCTCCTCGGCGAACCCGTTCATCCCTTCCTCCGATAGGTCGAAGACCCTCATCTCCTCGAGGCCCAGGACCTCCGAGATCGCCCACGCCTGGGTCTTCCCCTGAGCCCCGCAGCCGATGACAGCGGCCACCCGGCTATCCTTGGGCGCCAGATACCTGGCCGCAACCCCGGAGACCGCCCCGGTCCTCATCGCGGTGAGATAGGTGCCGTCGAGCATCGCGTCCAGCATCCCCGTCTCCGGGTCGTTCACCACGATCCACGCCACGGTGGTGGGCAACCCCTTCCTAGGGTTATCGGGGTAGATGGAGATGATCTTGGTAGCAAGGGCATTGGTCTCCTCGAGGTAGGAGGGCATCAGGGAGACGCTTCCGTTGTGCTTGTCGATCATCATGGTGGACCGGGGGGGCATCATCGCCGATCCCCTGGCATACTCGCCGAAAGCCTTCTCGACGGCGTCTATGGCCTCCCTCATGGTCAGTATCTCCGCGATCTCCTCGTCGGATATGTACAACATTGCGATCGCAGAAGAGATGGGGGCGATCCGGATAAAAAATCTGGGTCTACGGATGCACGAAAACCGGGAAGCCATCATTAAGGAGAGAATTACAGCCCATTATATTTAGTTAAAATAAACTAGCATGTAAAAACTACCATCATAATAGCACATAGTCTCTGTGCTCCATATCAGCTAATATGGAACAATGGAGAGGAGCAGCGAAGTCTTCCTGTGGTATTGTATAGTAGTATTTCTAACAGTAACTTTCTACTCATTTTGATTATATGTAGAGATATGGGAAATATGTGTGTGGTCCGAAATACCTTTTATAATCAGGAGCTAAGAATCGTAAGTCAGAAAAGGTCGTGGAATAAAGAGTTGAAATTCGGAACACGGAGGGAGACGAGAGGCCTCAGCGAGACGGTGTCAGTCCTGATACTCCTCGTGGTGGCCGTCCTCCTCACATCCGTGACCACATACTACGCCACCAACATCACACTATCCCGGACGAAGGGAGAGGAGGTCCGTATCTCTAAGGAAAGGGTCTGGGTGAACGGCTCAGGAGCCGTCGCAGCCCTCAAGATCCAGAATTTGGGAGGCAGGGACATCCTCGTCGGCGGCATCAGGGTCCGGGGAGTCGAGCTGGAGTGGACAGACGTCTACTACTACAGGGTCCCCACCGGCACCTCGGTGACGGGGGAGCTGAACCGCACATCGTACGCCTCCCTGACAGGGAGCGGAGTCACCATAGACGGCGTCAACTACAACAGATCGAACGGCGACTTGCCCCTCATCACGAGCGGGTCCATCATCTTCTACGCCAAGGGCCCCGGAAACGTCCAGACGGACGACGTGGGGACCACCATCGATCTCAGCATCTACACCAACAACGCCCAGTACATCACCGAGTGCAACGTCGAGTCGGCCACGAACCAATAAGGGATGAAGGGAGAATGCGTGAATCCTAGAAGGAGGGAGGAGATGTGAGTGAAAGGAGATCCAAGCTGGAGATAATGCTGACCGTCCTCGGAGCGGTGAAGAGCGGCATAGACAAGCCCACCCGCATCATGTATGCGGCCAACATGTCATGGAACCCCACCCAGAAGATCCTGAAGAAACTGGTGTCTGAAGGCCACCTCGACATCATCGAGGAGCCCAGCGTCCAGCGGGCCAAGAAGAGGTACCTCATCACCGAGAAGGGCGCCAGCGTGCTCAGATATTTCAGAGGAGCCGAGGAGCTCATCAGCATCTGACCCCCCCCCAGCAGAATGTCTAGTCTTTTTTCCTATGACTAGCCCAGTCGGGACAAGGTCGAACAAGAAAATAGGGAGAACTGGGCCTCTCACAGAGTGCCCAGGAACCTCTCTAAGCGCGCCACTACGTCCTCTAGGACGGGCACGGGCTGGACCAGGGGGACTCTGACGAAGCCGTCCGTGTTCACCCCGAACATGTTCCCGGGGCTCAGCCCCACGTTCTCGGCCTCCTGGAACCTCTTCACGAACTCCTCCGACCCGAGATCGTAGCTCCTCGCGTCGAACCATGCGTAGAACGCCCCCTCGAAGAGGTGGCAGCTCAGCCCGTCCAGTTCGTCGATAGCCTTGCAGAAGTACCTGCGCCGCTCGTCATACGCCTGCCTCCTCTCCTCGATATATGACATGCTCCCCCTCAGGGCCGCAGTCCCCGCCGCGTAGACGAAGGTGGCGGGCCTGGGCGCAACCAGACCGTTGACCTTGTTCGCCTTGTCGAGGTACCTCTCGGGGACGATTACGTAGCCGAGGCGCCACCCCGTCATGGAGAAGGTCTTGGAGAAGCTCATGATGTTGATGGTCCTCTCCTTGAGCCCCTCCAGGGTCGAGGTCGCGACGAACTCGTTGTCGTCGTAGACGAAGTGGAGGTAGATCTCGTCGCTGAAGACGGAGAGGTCGTAGTCGATGGCGATCTCCCCGATGGTCTCGAGTTCCTTCCTCGTGAAGACTGTGCCCGTCGGGTTGTTGGGGTTGCAGATGAGCACCGCCTTGGTGTCGGGGCTCACATAGTCCTCCAGGGTATCCAGGTTAGGGTGATATCCGTTCTCCCGTCTCAGCGGTGCCACCGAGGCCTTGACCCCCATCTCTTCGAGGATCCTGTAGTGACCCCGATACGAGGGGCTCCACATGAGAACCTCGTCCCCCTCCTCCAGAACCGAGGCGAGGGCGATATACAGGGCCGCGCTGCTCCCCGCCGTGGGGATAACGTTCCTGGGCTCGTATACGGATCCGAAGCCGGAGTAGTAGTCCACCACGGCCTGCTTGAACTGCTCCGGGATCTCTCCCTGGGTAGCGTAGTGGGTCCACTTCCCCCCCTCCTTGATGGCGTTTAGGGCCGCATCAATGGCCCATGAGGGAGCCTCGACATCCGGGTCGCCCCCGGTCAGCTTGATATAATCTTGGGAAATACCAAACACCTCTTGCTGAGGATAGGCAATACTAGCCTATTTAACACCGAGGATGAGGGAAAAAAAGGAGAAAAATTAGTAGAGGAAGCCGTCCTTCTGGGGGTCCTTGGGGTCTATAACGATATTGTTCAAGGCCGTTATGTAAGCCGTCGCCGTGACGTCAGGCTGGATCGCATCGTAGCCACCCACCTTCACCTCCTTCGCGATCTTGCCGTAGTGGAGGGTGTTGATGGTGCTCTCCGCTACGAACTCTTCCCCCAGCTTCAGCTCCCCCTTCCCGTAGAGGGCCGCCATCCTCGCGTTGGTGCACGTGCCCGCGGGGGACCTGCATGACTGCTTGGGCCCGAAAACATTCCAGTGCCTGCTGTCCGCACCCTCCACCGAGGGCTCGGTATAGAAGGTCACGAGATCCAGAACCTTAAGCTCGGGGTAATCCGGATGAGACACCTTGACGTGCTCTGCGAGGTAGTTCCTGATCTTCCAGCCCAGGGGAATCCAGTGATCCTTGTTCTGGAGGGTCAGCTCGAGACCGATGCTCGCCGCGTCGATGAAGGCGTACCAGAGGCCGCCGTAGGCTATGTCCGCCTCCACCATCCCGACGCCGGGGACCTCCATCTTGACGGTCTCCGAGTAGAAGGAGGGCACCCCCTCCATGGAGATGGATTTCGCCTCCATGTCCTCCACGGTGATCTTCGACTTCACGAGGCCCGCAACGGTGTCCATGACGATCTCGGTCACCGGCTCAGTCACCTCCACCATCCCCGTGTTCACGAGCACCGCGGAGACGCTGTACGTGCTGTCGCCGCAGGCGCTGAAATATCCGTCGGTCCAGAGGTAGATGACCCCGATGTCCGCCTCAGGCACGGTGGGCTCCGTGATGACTGCGCCTAGGAGCCCCGCGAAGCCCCTGGGCTCCTTGAGCATCGTGGGCCTCAGATGATCGTAATGCTCCTGGAAGTAGGCCTGCTTCTCGGCCATCGTCGAGCCCTTGAGCTTGGGTATCCCCCCCACGACGACCCTGGTCGCCTCCCCGGACGAGTGGGTGTCGATGCACTCGATTATACGAGAGAACTTCAAATCCCGCACCGTAGGGATATCGGGAGGCTGCGTATATACCGTTTTTGGGGCTTAAGCGGAGTCTCCACTGAACTTAACGTTCAGGGCTGCACCGAATAACGCGGGTATGTGGAAGATGCAGACCTCGAAGACGGTGTCGAAGACCGCCCATGAAGTCCTCTGGACCAGGAAAACGATCAAGGATAGAACCACGAGCAGGAGGGTCGTGAGCCTCCAGGACTCTTTATCGACCATCGCCCCCGCTCACCTCCCAATTAAGTGACTAAAAGTAATGGATTTCAGATTTCGTTTTCGGGCATCAGGCTCAGCAGAGGGATATCCTGATAAGTCTTGTCCGGGAGAGCCCTCCGGAGGGTCATCGGGAGGATTCTCCCCTCGAGCTCCGCCAAAGCGATGTCGATGGGGTCGCTCATGGAAGGGGGTAACTCGACCAAGATCGGAGCCCCCAGGGAGACCTGGAGTGCCCTGGCACCGATGAGCCTCGCCCGTTCAAACCTCGTGAGTTTGCGGGGGCCTATCAGGATTTCCTCAGACAATTTCCTCTCTCTTTCAATTAAACAGAAGGGAAGTACTACATGGGGGGCATGCCGCCAGGCATACCGCCCATTCCGCCCATGCCACCAGGCATACCGCCCATGCCACCACCCGGGGGCCCGCTCATCTTCGACGCTGCGATGATATCGTCGATCTTCAGCAGCAGAGTGGATGCTTCGGTCGCAGACTTTATGGCCTGGACCTTCACCTGGGTGGGCTCGTAGACGTCGAGATCCGCCATATTGGAGACCTCGCCGTCTAGACCGTTGACGCCGGTCCAGAGATCACCCTTCTCATGCGCCGCCTGGAGCTCAGACAACGCGTCTATGGGATCCATGCCCGCGTTCTCCGCTAGGGTCACTGGTATGACCTCCATCGCCTCAGCGAAGGCCACGACGGCAAGCCTATCCCGGCCCGCGAGGGACTCGGCGTGGCGCCTCAGCTTCCGGGCCACCTCGATCTCGGGGGCTCCTCCGCCCGCCACGATCTTGGGGTCCTCGACAACGTCCCTGATGACGCACAGGGCGTCGTGGAGGCTCCTGTCGGCCTCGTCGACGATACGCTCCGTCCCACCCCTCACGAGGATGGAGACCGCCTTGGGGTTCTTGCACCCCTCGATGAAAATGAGCTTGTCGTCGCCGATCTTTTTCTCCTCGACGTTCTCGGCGTAGCCCGCGTCCTCGGCCGTGAGATCGTCGACACTGGTCACGACCTTGGCGCCCGTCGCTTTGGCGAGGGCCTCGAGGTCGCTCTTCTTGAGCCTCCGGGCGGCGAAGATGCCCTCCCGGGCTAGGAAGTGCTGGACCATGTCGTCGATCCCCTTCTGGCAGAAGAGGACATTGACGCCCGCGTCCTTGACCTTCTGGACCATCTCACGGAGCATGTTCTCCTCCTGGTCGAGATAGGCCTGCATCTCGTCGGGGGTCTCGATGTGAATCTTGGCGTCGAACTCGGTCTTCTCGATCTCCAAGGCCGCGTTCAGGAGGCCGATTTTTGCGTCCTTGACGACCTTGGGCATGTCGGCGTGGACCACTTCTTTGTCGATGATGAGCCCCTTTATGAGGGCCGTGTCTGTGAGGGAGCCTCCGGGCTTTTTCTCGATCTTGATCATGTCGAGGTCCACTTCGTAGCCGCCGTCAGCCTCCTCCGCAACCTGAAGCACCGCATCCACTGCGATATCGGAGAGATAGTCGCTGTAACCCGAGACGAGCTTGCTCGCCATAGAGGTGACCGCTACCTTCTTGAGGGTCTCCTTGTCCTTGGGGTCGACTTCAATGGAGATCTCATCGAGGATCTTGAGGGCCTGCTCCTGGGCGTCCCTGTAGCCGTCGATGATGACGGTGGGATGGATCTTCTTGTCCATGAGCTCCACGGCCTTCCCGAGGAGCTCCCCCGTCAGCACCACCACGCTAGTGGTTCCGTCTCCCACCTCGTCGTCCTGGGTCTTGGAGACCTCAACCATCATCTTGGCGGCGGGGTGCTGGACGTCCATCTCCTTGAGCATCGTGGCGCCATCGTTGGTGATCGTGACGTCCCCGAAGCTGTCCACGAGCATCTTGTCCATGCCCTTGGGTCCAAGGGAGGTCTTGACAGCCTCGGCGACGATTCGGGCAGCCTGGATGTTGGCGTTCCTGGCGTCGGTACCGCGGTTGCGCTCCGTTCCTTCCCTAAGAATAATTATTGGTTGTCCACCATAACCAGATGCACTCAAACAAATTCACCTTGAAACTATACCTCAAACCAAGGAAATGGAATATAAACATTGCCTTCAAAGCCACCGCACGTTATATTCCCGCTCCGATGGGGAGATAGGGAGAAAAAGGGTCTTTTCGAGATTAGCCTTCCGAAACGACCCTGTTTCTCAAGGAGCCGATCTTCTCGATTCGGGCCTCCACCAAGTCCCCGACCTTCAGCAATCCCAGCTCGTGGGCGCTCCCCACCCCCGAGGGTGTCCCCGTCGCGATGATGTCCCCTACTTCGAGGGTGATGCCCGCAGATAGGGTGCTCACGATCTTCGGGATGTCGAAGATCAGGTGAGAGGTGTTGGAGTCCTGACGGATGACCCCGTTGACGCTCAAACTGACATCCAGATCCATGGGATCACCCACTTCATCAGGAGTCATCAGGTACGGCCCCATGGGAGCGAACCCGTCTAAGCTCTTCCCCTTGTACCACTGGCCGTGCCTCGTCTGGAGATCCCTCGCGGAGACATCGTTGAACACCGAGTAGCCCGCAATATGATCGTAGGCATCCTCCTCGGCGATGTACTTGCCTTCCTTCCCGATCACCATGGCGAGTTCCACCTCGTAGTCGAGCCTTTCCGTGACCCGGGGATAGACTATGTCGTCGTATGGACCGTTGATCGCCGTGGGGGGTTTCGTGAAGAAGATGAGGTGCTCAGGGAGATGCTGCTCCTCGTCGAGGGTCTTGCTCCCCTCCGCCACGTGATCTGCGTAGTTGAGGCCCAGGCAGACCACGTTCTTCCTGGGGCGGGGTATAGGAGCCTCGATTTCGACTTCGTCAAGAGAGATTAAACCCTTGACGTTCTTCCCCTTGCCAACCCGTTCAGCCACCCATTCGATAGCCTTACGGGCCTCGCTTAGACCATCCTCACCCAAACCGAGAAACGAGATCATATCGGAGACCCCGTCCATAGGAAGATCAGCGAATGCTCCCCCGACATTGTTCTTGGCCGCCTCCCTGAGGCCCAGGACGCTCGATCCGATCAGAACACCGATGCTTGGGACTCCCTGTCTCCGATAGCTCAGCAGTTTCATATACTCAAAACTCCTTCAGCAAGATTTAACGTTATGTTGGAATTATTGTTTATAAACGATTTAAGATATGGAAAGATATAATGCCACAAAATTATGCAAATTGTCTTATCAATTAGAGACATTACTCCTCTTCCTATCATGATTTAGGGGATTTAAACACTAAGATTTTTATAGAAAACCGGATAATCTTGTGCATTATTCAGGTGAAGACAATGCCACTGATGATCGATCCAGCGAAAACGGGATTAGAGAAAGTGCTGAGGACATACCAGATCGAGGCCATGAAACATGTCTGGAAGAACACAGAGGAGGGAGTCACCTCCAGACAGGTCTACAACAACGTGAACGGAGTGCTGGACAGCGGCAAGAAGATCTCCCGGGCGTCAATAATCAACTTCCTCAACGTCATGTGTGACGAAGGCATACTCAACTACACCGAGGAGACATGCAAAGGCGGCACCCGCAGGAAATACACCCCCGCCCTGGACGAGGCGGGATTCCAGAGATACATCGTGAGATCCGTCTTCGACAGCCTCATGAAAGACTTCCCGAATCAGACCCTCGAAGCGCTGAGAGAGTCCCTGGGCCCAAAGGCAGACGACATCCCCGGACTCTGAGAACAGAACCCATGTCCTCCCCCCATATGGAGGATTTCTATTTTATCCGGCATCGATCCAGAGTAGCATAATCGTTATTCGATCATCAAGAGAAGGGATACCGGGAGGCCCCCCAGTTGAGGATCACGGTCGAGGTGAAAGCGGGATCGAAGAAGGACGAGGTGATCCGAGGAGAAGGGGATCGCTACATCGTGCGGGTGAAGGCGCAGAGGAAGAAGGGGAAAGGCAACGTCGCGGTTTTGAAGCTCCTCAGGAAACACTTCGGGCGGCAAGCCCGGATCGTGAGCGGGATGACCTCCACCACGAAGATCGTGGAGATCGAGGACGAGAGCCATCCTTAGAACGAGAGCCCCCCCTTCATGCATGATCCAGCCAGGGTAGAGGTAATCGACGGAGTCCACCCCGTTGATCAGTCCCTGGCGGACGGATAGGGCCTCGCGCGCGATGTAGAGATGACGGCAAATGTGATACGGCGTCTCCTCGAGTACGACTTCGACAAACTGTTCCTCTCCCACTGCAGGAATCTTTTGGGAGACGCAAAAAGGGAAGTGGATAGGCTCTACGCCAGGATTCAAGGCTAGGCCAGGGCGGCGATGACGTCCCTGACGACCTTGCCGGGCTCCAACCCCATTGCCTTGGCCTTCGACGTTGCCGTCTTTATCTGGGCGTTTAGGACGTCCTCCCAGCTGCTCACCCCAGAGACCACGGCGGCGGTCGCCCCAAGGGACTCGGCGGCATCGATGTTGAGGTAGCCACACATCACGAATCCCTTATCCCCCTCGATGAGGACCAGGGGAGGGAGCCCCTTCAGCTCGACCTTGAGACCCTGGAAAGACTTTCCGTCGATATCCAGATTATCAACCATTATCATTTTCGGACATCCTAAGAGAGCCGTGCAAGGTTATTATCCCTTTCTTCGGCCTTTGACAGCTCCTGGATGTTGTCCAGGGACTCTATGGCGTAGACCCCGATGGCGGCCATTATCCGCCCCATCTCATGCCTCATCCCCTTCTCGACCCTCAGCCCCCGTCTCTCGAACCCCTCCGAGAGGACGAGATCGATCTTGCGTCCCTCCTCATCGAAATCCGTCAGTATGACCACGGATTCGTGCTCCCTCGATGTGGTATCGATGAAATCCGCGTCGGGGACCCCCACCTGGGAGAAGAGGGAGATCACGCCCCTGAAACCGAGCTTCCTCAGGGCTTCTATATCCCTCGGGCCCTCCACAATAACTACGTCGACCAGGGTCTCGAGCTCTCCCAGGAGACGGGTTAATCTCTCCAGGGCCTGGTCCGTGGACCTGATCCTCCGCCTCTTCTTCAATCTGATTCCTCGGGATCTGCCACCAGTATGATGGTCAGGTCATTGACGTTGGTGCCCGTGGGTCCGGTGATGAAGGCGTCTCCCAGACTCTGGAAGAACGTGTAAGAGTCGTTCTCAGACAGATACTTGGAGGCATCGAGACCCCGTGACCTCGCCCTGACCAGCGTCGAGCCGTCCACCATCGCCCCGGCTGCCACCGTCGGGCCGTCTATACCATCCGTCGCCAGGGCCGCCACCACCGATGCCATGCCCTCGATCCCCTCCGAGGCCGCGAGGGCAACCTCCATGTTTCTTCCACCCACCCCTCCGCCCCTCACGGAGACGGTTGTCTCTCCCCCAGCGACCAGCACTGCTGGAACCGGAACTGGAGAACCATGACGGATCACGGCAAGGGCGGCCTCGGCGAAGGCCCTCCCGACCTCCCTGGCCTCCCCCTCTACCTCGGTGGACACCAGCTCAGCATTGTAGCCCAGCTCTCCAGCCCTCTCCACAGCGGCCTGCGCAGCCACGAGGTTGCTCCCGATGACAAAGTTCCGGACCCTCTGGAAGATGGGATCACCCGGTTTGGGGGTCTCAGGGATCATCCCCTTCGCCCCCTCATCCAGACGCTCCCTGACTATTCGAGGGACGCCCTCCCAGAGGCCGAACCGCTCAAGGACAGCTCGGGCGTCTCCAAACGTGGTCTCATCGGGGGCAGTCGGGCCTGAAGCGATCGTGTCGAGGGGATCACCCACCACGTCAGATAGAATCAAGCTGATCACCGTGGCTCGTTGGGACCTCTGGGCCAGCTGCCCTCCTTTTACGGCGGAGAGGTGCTTCCGGACGGCGTTTAGCTCACCGATGGTGGCCCCGCTCATGAGCAGCTTCTGCGTCACATCCTGGATATCCTCGAGGGCTACACCCTTAGCGGGATATGCCAGAAGCGAGGATCCTCCCCCGGAGATGAGCACGATGACCAGGTCTGATGCCCCTACGCCGTCCAATGTCTCCATCATCCTCTGAACGCCTGCGACGCCGTCCACGTCGGGTATGGGGTGGGAGGCTCCGTTCAGCGAGACCCTGATGAGGTCGTGCCTCGACTCTGTTCCTTTCAGGACGTTGACAGTACCTGATGAGATCCTATCGCCCAGAATCTCCTCGACGGCCTCGGCCATCGCTCCGCAGGCTTTACCGCCTCCTATAACATGGATGCCCTTGAAGCGGTTCAGGTCCCATTCGGCTCCTCGTATCGCAAGGTGGGTTCCCCTTACGCTAAGGCTCCGCCTGATGGCCTCCCCCGGATCCACAGCATTCACCGCGGCCTCCAGGATGTCCAAGGCGTCCAGTCTTAGCTGTCGCAGGATATCGGATGATGCGTTCTCCAGCAGTTCGTCTCGGTTACGGAACACGGTGAGGCTCAGCCTTGGATGAAGTCATGTATGGGAGATTCAAAAAGTGTTGCGGAGCATTCGCTCCGAGGCTGATTACAAGAAAAGGGGGAAACCGGCTACTCCCGAACGATGTACCTGCTCGCGTGAGGCGGGTCGGGCTCCATTCCCTTCCGGGTCCTCACCTTGCGCACGGTATCCGAGAGGAGCGTGTTGGGCACGGGGGCCCAGTGGTCGAATGTGCTCTGCCAGAAGGCGCTCCCGGATGTCGCAGCCCTCATCTCCTGGGATAGGCCCAGGGTCTCGGAGACCGGAACCATACCCGTCACCGTGACGGCGGGGCCAGACTGCTCCACGTTGTGGATGCTCCCCCGCTTCCTGCTAAGAAGGCCGGTGACGTTCCCCAGCTCCTCGGCGGGTATCCTGACCTGAATCTTGTAGATAGGCTCCAGGAGGGTGGGCTCCGCTGAGAGGATCCCAGCGAATAGAGCCTGCCTTGCGGCGGGCATCATCTGGGCCGGTCCACGGTGGACGGGGTCCTCGTGTAGCTGGGCGTCCATCAGCTTGACGTGGATGCCTCGGACGGCTTCCCCTGCGAAGGGGCCCGACTCTAGCGCCCACTGGAATCCTCCCGCTAGATGCTGGAGGACCTCCCGGAGGCCCTGTATCCCCACTGTGAAGTCTGTGAAGAGGTTGGCGTTCAGGCCCACCGATACGACTCTCCTCGAGTCCCTGACGTTCCAGCCCGCCTTCTCGCGGAGTGCTTCCTCCCTCTGGCGCCGGGAGCTCAGCTCGCTCAGCTCACCGTTCCTGATGAGGTCGACGATCACGGGATCCAGGGGCTCTATGTCGAACCAGATCCTGTTGTGCTTGTTGGGGCTCTTCCCCATGAAGGGGCCAACCGCCTGCTGGATGGCCTCCCTGTAGACGACGGTGGGCTCCGTCGCAGTGACGTCGAGCCGGTGGTCCCTACTAAGGTCCTTTATAGCGATCTCGAGGTGTAGCTCCCCCATCCCCGAGAGCAGATACTCTCCTGTCTCCTGGTTGATAGTGGCAACGAGATTCGGGTCCTGGATGGATAGCTTCTGCATCGCGTCGATGAGCCTCGGGAGGTCCGTGGGCTTCTTGGGCTCCACGGCCACCGTCAACACGGGGTCGGAGATGTATTTGATGGACTCGAAGCCGATCGCGCCCTCGCTGTCAGCGAAGCTGACGAGGGTTTCCCCGGCTCTACCCTGATCAAGGCCCAGGAGGGCCACCAGGTTCCCAGAGGGGATTTCATCGACGATCTCCCTGTACTGGCCCATATAGATGGCGACCTGCTGGATCTTGTACTGCTTGTTCGCGATGAGGAGGTAGACGTCCTGTCCCTTCCTGAGGGTTCCGGAGAAGATGCGCCCCGTGCTCACGACCCCTGCCTGGGGGTCGATGAGAACGTTTGTGATAGCCACCATTAGGGGTCCATCGTCCTTGAGGGTCACCATGGCCTGCCCCATGGGGCTCTCTATATCCCCCTGCCAGATCTTCTCGAGCCGGAAGGGCTGAGACTCGACGGGATTGGGGAGCTTGTGGACGGCCATACCGAAGATGGCGTCGCTGAGGGGCAACAGCTCCTGGAGCTTTTCGAGTTCCCCGTTCTTGTAAAAGTCCACGATGTCCTTGAATGTGAGCCCCTTCTTCTGGAGCATCGGGAGGGTGAACCCCCACCTGTCGAGGGCGGATCCGAAGGCGACGGTGCCGTCGGCCGCGTTGATGATCCATTCGTTCCTCACGGCGTCCTCGCCGTAGGTCTGGACGATAGCGTTGAACTGGTTGATGACCCTGACGAGCTTCTTCATGACGGCGTCGGCGTCCATCTTAAGCTCCTTGATGAGCCGGTCGAACTTGTTGATGTACAACACCGGCCTCACCCTCTCCTCGAGGGCGACCCGGAGCCTCACCTCGGTCATGATCTGGAACTCCTCCACGGCGTCAACCAGGAGGATGCAGCCGTCCAGGGCCCTGAGGGCTCGGGTCACCTTCCCTGAGAAGTCGACGTGCCCAGGGGTGTCGATGAGGTTGATGACATACTGCTGGTCCTCCTCCTCGTAGAGGAGGCTGATGTTCGCCGTCTTGATGGTGATCCCTCTCCGCTGCTCCTCCTCGAGGAAGTCGAGGGCCCTCGTCTCCCCCGCCCTCTCGGGGGCCATGAGGCCCGCCATGGCGAGGAGGCTGTCGCTCATCGTCGTCTTTCCGTGGTCGATGTGAGCGATGATCCCTATGTTCCTGATGTGCTCCTTGTCGTGCATCAGGCTCAGGATCTCAGTTGTCTGCTTGAACCTGGGCATATCGTTTCAAACCTTTAATCCGGAATACGCTATAGTCACCAAACGGGGTCAATTTAAATCTATTTCTCTAATCACATGAAAAATATCGAGATTGGAAACGAATTATTGGACAAAAGAAAGCGAACCCGTCAGTGATAATCCAATATTACCCCTCAGTTGTAGAGGAATGGTCTACTAGGTTATCATAAAGAAAGAAAAAATTGTGTAATTGTAGCGGTGAGTGTATCTAGTATCGTCTACTCTGGCTCCGGCCGTAGCCCCGGCCCCGACCCCTGTCGTAGCCACTGGGCTGCCTCTCGAACACCTTGCTCGACAGGTTGTTATCTAGGTCCACGTCCTCGAAGGGGGCCTCGTCGAGAAGCTCGTAGCTCCCGTACCGGCCTAGATTGAGGCGCATGGAACCTCTGAACAGATTGATGTATGCATCCTTGATGTTCAGGATCTGGTCATCCTCAACCTGGTCCAAGACATCGTCCCAGAGAGTGAGATAAATGCTCCCCGTGTCATCGGCGACGAGTGCCTCAGCGACCCTGTGGGTCGACATATCGGACCTCGATGTAACCTCTCTCTCCTCAGTCTTGGATATTACCTTGGCAACTGTGTACACCTTTCTGCTGTACTGGGTTAGGTTCCCGATTTTCACCAAATCGACTTCGTTATCGTCAGACGCCATTTTGTTTCTACTCGTGTTATGCGAGCGAAAAACATCCTGACAGGAATATAAGGCTTGTTGTTTCGATTGAGCGTAAAAAATTGCTCGGTTTTCCAGCTTTTAACGTGTTTTCGTGTTCAAAAATGGGTAGTTTCCTGTCACCGAAGGTTTTAATAGGCCTGCCTTCGCATGAAAACTCTGCAATGTCCGACAGGAACATCGTCTATATCGGGAACAAGCCTATCATGAACTACTGCCTCGCGGTCCTGAGCTCTCTACAGCAGGGCGACG
>JADHWM010000054.1 GCA_016783485.1 Candidatus Bathyarchaeota archaeon | reverse complement strand
GGCGGATGAAGACCTAGCCATTGAATCTGTGGCCTCACCCGAGGACGCCCTGGAACGGCTCGAGAGCGTGACCTATGACTGCATCGTGTCCGATTTCCAGATGGCCGGTCTGGACGGGATAGAGCTGGCCCGGAGGATCCGGGAGACCAGCGACATCCCCTTCATCATCTACACGGGGCGGGGCAGCGAGGAGGTCGCCGAGGCCGCCTTCACCGTGGGCATAGACGACTACATACGCAAGGAGGTGAACCCCAGCCACTACCAGGTGCTGGCGAGGCGAATAAGATTCGCAGTCGACAAGAAACGCGCCGAGAATAAAGTGATCCAGGAGAGGGACAGGGCCCAGAGATACCTCGACGTCGCCGCAGTCATTATGGTAGTCCTGGACACGGAGGGCAGGGTCTCGCTGCTCAATCAGAAGGGCTGCGAGATTCTCGGGGTATCTCAGGAGGAGGCCCTGGGTGAGAACTGGTTCGACAGCTTCCTCCTGTCCTCAAATGTCGAGGAGGTGAAGGAAGTATTCCGGGAGCTGATGGCGGGGAACATTGAGCCGGTGAGGTTCTACGAGAACCCTGTTGTCTCCAGCTCCGGTGAAGAGCGTATAATCGCCTGGAATAACTCGTTGCTCCATGATGATGGGGGGAACATTATCGGCATCCTCAGCTCTGGATCCGATATAACCGAGCAGAGGAGGACAGAGGAGAAGTTCAGGGCTCTCCTGGAGGAGTCGAGGGACGCCATCTTCGTCCTCGACCACGAGAGTTATCTGTATGGAAACTCGAAAGCAGCGGAACTCCTGGGGCTCAGCGACCCTAGCGAGCTGATCGGAAGAGACGCGTTCGAGTTCGTCGCCCCAGAGGACAGGGAGAAGGTTAGAGAGAGGGTCTTCAGGAGGCAGAGGGGCGAGGCTGTCCCCTACCGTTATGTATTCAACCTCGTCAACATGGAAGGCACAAGGATTCCTGTCGAGACCAATGTATCCCTCATCGAGTATGATGGCAAACCCGCTTCCCTCGCTATAAGCCGAGACATCACAGAGCAGAAACAGTTGGAGGAGGAGCTACGGAAGTCTGAGGAGAGCTACAGGACTCTCCTGGAAGAGGGCATGGACGCTGTCGCCATCACCATGGAGCAGGAATTTGCATACGTCAACAAGACATTCGTGAAGATGCTGGGATACACCGATCCATCTGAACTGATCGGTAGGAGAAGCAGCGAGCTGGTGGACCCTAGAGACCATGAGAGACAGAAAGAGATAACAGAACGGAGAAAGAGGGGAGAGAAACAGCGATTCATCTATGAGCTGAGGATCCTGAAGAAGGACGGCTCCTCGATCTGGTTGGAGGTCTCCTCTATTGGGACCGAGTTCGAGGGAAAACGCGCGTCCATCTCCAATTCCCGAGACATAACCGAGCGTAAGAGGATGGAGGACGAGGCAAAGCAGTATCAGAAAAGGCTCGAGGCTCTACACTCCCACGCCAGTAGCCTCGCCCTCGCCAGCACTATCGCGGAAGTCTCCGAGATCACATTGAGCACCATGGCTGTGGCTCTGGGCTTCGAGTATAACTCGTTCCATACCCTGGAAAACGGAGTACTCACCACGCGCGGAACCCTGGGAGGACCGTCTTTAGTCCCGCCGACGCCCATCGATGGAAGAGGCATCACCACCATGGCTGCACGTGAAGCTAGAACCGTCCTCATCAACGACATCAGGGAAGAGCCGGCCTTCGTCAAGGGCTACCTCGAGTCCCTCTCGGAGCTGGCTGTCCCGGCGATCAGCGAGGGAAAGGCAGTCGCCGTGCTGAACGTTGAGAGCGAGAAGCTCGGAGCCTACGACACCAACGACCAGAGACTCATGGAGATCCTGGCAGACCACGTCGCATCAGCCATGGGAAGAATCCAGTCCCAGCGGAGGCTCGAAGAGCTCCACGAACAGCACAACCGGGAACTGGTCGACGGAGTCCAGAGGATCGCCTCCATGGTGCGCCACGACCTCAGGGGCCCCCTCCAGACCATCATGAACGCCGCATACGTCGCCGAGACGAAACCCCATAGAACCGGCGAGATGATGGAGATCATCAAGAGGAGCGTCAAGCATCAAGCCGACATCATGGCGGACTGGAAGAGCCAAGGCCTCGCGGAGACCCTGAACACCACCGAGACGGACCTAGGCCAGCTGATATCCGACGCCTTGGCGGCCTCCCTGATTCCCTCCCACATCACAGTCGACGCGAACGTGGACCCGATGAACGTGAGCCTGGACAAGGTGAAAATGAGGCGAGTCATGGACAACCTCATCAGGAACGCGATCGAGGCCATGGAGGACGGAGGCAGGCTGACGATATCCGCCCGGGAAGCCAAGGACGAGATAGTCATCGAGGTAACCGACACCGGGATCGGCATCCCGGATAGCGAGAAGGGGAACCTCTTCAAGCCCTTCTACACCACCAAACCTACGGGCATCGGCCTCGGCCTCACATACTGCAGACGGACGGTGGAGGCCCACAAGGGCACCATAGAGTTGGAATCGAAGGCAGGCGAGGGAGCCAAGATCACGATATCCATGCCGAAAACGCTGGAAGCTGAATAGCCCTCAGGCCAGTGGGATAAATACTTCCCCAACGAACGTATCCTTCAAACGTTCGCGAAACCCATAAGATATAGTAAGAACTAAAACGAAGTATGAGGGTAATGAAGGTGTCCAGAAGGTTCCATGCGCTCCTGCCGCTCATCATCGCCCTGTCGACGTTATCCGGATTGGCCATCGTCGAGGCCGAGGACGGCACACCCAGCCTCCAGGTCACCATCCACAGGATCCAGAGCATCGACGCCATCGAGGGCCCCCTCGAGGGGGAGCCCGACTGGATCTACAGGATCGAGGTCTGGGACGGCGACAGTTGGCAGAGGGTCACCACGAGCACCACGGTGGGGGACGGCGACCTTACCGGGGACCACACCTACGCCTTCACCCTTGACGCCCTCTCCGTCAACTCCACCAACGTATACATCACCCTCTTCGAGGTGGACACATTCATCACCATGTGGGAGGTCGCCGACATCAGCGGAGACCCCGGAGCGGTGCAGCAGGATCAGCGGGAGCCGGCGCCCCTCACCGCCGTCTTCAAAGGGGTGTACAACCTGGTCACCGGCTCCTTCACCGGAGACCCCCTCACCCTCGACGACGGGCTCTACAAGACCTCCGGGGACTACGACGGGAGCACCTACTCCGACCAGAACGACGCCTCCATCTGGTTCACCGTCCAGGAGGACTATGAGACCCCCACGGCCGAGGCGGGGCCCGACCAATCCTCCCTGACCGGGGAGGAAATCTCCTTCGACGGATCCGCCTCCCAGGCCTCCTCAGGCTCCACCCTCCTGGCCTACGAGTGGGACTTCGAGAGCGACGGCGTCATCGACGCCTCCGGGGCGAAGCCGCGCCGCGTATACCCGCTGAGGGGAATCTACACCGTGACCCTGAGGGTCACCGACTCTCTGGGGGAGACCAGCGCGGACACCCTAACCGTCACCGTGCTGAACCGGGAGCCCACGGCGTCCTTCAACCACACCCCCCTGGAGCCCACGGTATTCCAGACCATCCAGTTCCAAGACAACTCCGCCGACCCCGACGGAAACGTCACGGCCTGGGCCTGGGACTTCGGGGACGGCTCCACATCGACCCAGGAGAACCCCCCCCACAAATACGAGGACAGGGGAAGCTACACTGTCACCCTCACCATCACGGACAACGACGGGGGAACCGACGCATCCACCCGGGTCATAACCACGAGGAACCTGGAGCCCACAGCTGGCTTCCGGGCCCCGAGCACCGCCAACGTGGGGGACGGGGTCAGGTTCGTGGACGAGTCCACCGACCCCGAGGGGGGGCCCTTGACCTATCTCTGGAACTTCGGGGACGGCTCCACATCCACGGCGAGGAACCCCATCCACGAGTACGACACCCCTGAGGCGGTCCTCGTCACCCTCCTGATAACGGACGACGAGGGGGCCACCAACACCGCCACGCTGACCATCGTCATCTTCCCCACCATCCGCCCCGACGCCGACTTCAGCCACGAGCCCGAAGGGGGCACCATCCACGACACCCTGACGTTCTTCGACGAGTCCCGGGACGTGGACGGCTCCATCCTCGCCTGGGAGTGGGACTTCGGGGACGGGGAGACCTCCAGCCGGAAGGACCCCACCCACAGATTCGAGGACAAGGGGGTCCACAGGGTCACCCTCACGGTGGAGGACGACGACGGGAACACAGACACGGTCACCAAGTCCGTCATCATAGAGAATCTCCCCCCCACCGCAGGGTTCTCTGCGTCCGCAGCCACGGCCCAGATAGGCGATGAGATCAGGTTCACCGACGCCTCCGCAGACCCCGAGGACCACCAGCTCAGGTACTCCTGGGAGTTCGGGGACGGAGGCTCCTCGGACGCCTCCAACCCGAGCCACAGCTACGATGACGCGGGGGGCTACACCGTGACCCTCACGGTCACCGACGACGACGGGGAGACAGACACCGCGAGCGCGAGCGTGAGGATCGAGGGGGCCCCGGCGGGGGGAGGCGGCATACCCGGGTTCCCAATCGCATCGCTGGCCATCGGGGCGCTCCTCGGAGCCCTCATCCTGTCCAGGTTGAGCGCAGCCCATCGAAGAGAAATGATTTAGCCTCTCGCCCCCGAATCCATACCGCGCAATGAACCGTGACATCCTCGTCATAGGAGCCGGGGTGCTGGGTCTCAGCTCGGCCCTCCACGTCAAGCGGCTCAACCCCGGGAGATCCGTGGCGGTCATCGACAGGCTCCCCGGCCCGGGCCAGGGGAACACCGCTAAGGCCGCGGGGATCTACCTCAACCTCCACACGACCCGGGTCAACTACCTCCTGGGGGACTCCACCATCGACTGGCTCTACCACCTCCAGGGCGGCCTCGGGTACCAGATCGGCCTACACCAGTACGGCTACCTCTACCTCCTGGACGAGGGGAGGTACGAGAAGCTTAAGCGGGCCATCCCCCGGGCCAGGGGGCTGGGGGTCGAGGTGAGGACCTATGAGGCCGAGGAGCTGGGGCCCCTCATTCCGGACCTCACGATGGAGTTCGGGGACGAGGAGGCCGAGCAGATGGGGCTCAAACCCATCACAGGGGGGGTCCTCGGGGTGAAATGCGGGAACGTCGACCCCGACGCCCTCGCCCAGAGCCTCGAAGCCGAGTTCACCAAGCTCGGGGGTGAGGTGTTCTACGGGACCGAGGCGGAGGGGCTCACCATCAAACCCAAGATGGAGCTGGGGCTGCCCGGGGAGCCCTACGTCTGGCAGGACCTCACGGTGACGGGGGCCGAGACGAGTCGAGGGCCCATCGAGGCGGAGACCACCGTCGTCGCAGCAGGGGTCTGGGCGGAGAGGCTCCTCGCCCCCCTGGGGTTCGACCCCCTCATGAGGCCCAAGAACCGGGTGATCTTCGTCTTCGACGACCCCCGCCTCAGAAGGCTCAGGCTGACCCTGGGGTTCAGCGAGGTCGGGTCCCTCCCCTTCACCAGTATACCGGGGACCAGCGTCTACCTCAAGGGGGACCCCTCCGAGGGGACCCTCTGGCTGGGGTGCGCCGACGACCTGGGGAGAAGGTACGGCCTCGAGGACGACCCCCAGCCCGAGCGGGGGCTCTACGAGGACAACATATACCACGCCCTGGTCAGGTATCTACCCTGCTTCGAGGGGGTCCGCCCCGTGAACTCCTGGGCGGGGCAGAGGGCCGTCAACATGCTGGACAGGACCCCCGTGGTGGCCCCGGGGCCTGGGATGATCTACGTCGGCTCCGCATCGGGGTACGGGATCACCAAGAGCGACGCCCTGGGGAGGGCGGTGGCCGCGCTCTACATGGGGGAGGAGGAGGCGGAACTCTACGGGGGGAGGCGCCTCAGGGTCGGCGACATAGGGATCGACGGGCGGAACGTGGGGAAGGAGACCTTCAAGGTCTGAGGGCCCCGCCATCGCCACCCGTTACCCGGGGTTAAGGTTGATAAACCGCCGTCCTGCATGCTCTCAGGTCCGATATGGAAAAACAGACTCAGAGGATCGTCGTCTTCGCGGTGGTGGTCGTCGCTGTGGCGGCGTACTACATGCAGAAAGGCTCGGGGGGCTCCGGCTACGGGAACGTCGACGTGGGGGAGGCCCGGGACCTCATCGCGGATGAAGCTGACCTCGTCGTCCTCGACGTCAGGACGGTCTCCGAGTACGAGAGCGGCCACCTGGAGGAGGCCATCAACATCCCCGTCGAAGTGCTGGGCGGGCGCCTCTCGGAGCTCAACACGGACGACGAGCTGCTGGTCTACTGCAGGACGGGGAACAGGAGCACCACCGCCGTGGGGATCCTCAGGGAGAACGGTTACGACCGTGTCTACCACATGGACGGGGGCATAACCGCCTGGATGAGCGCGGGGTTCCCCACCGTCTCCTAGATCAGACTCTATCAAGCGGTTATTATCAAAAAAGATGGGTGAAGCTACCGCTGTCTAGTCACGACGCCCGGGACGCCCTGGGCGAGGCGCTTCCCGGCGTGCTCGAGCATGGGGAGCTTGTGGTCCCTCGAGAACTTGGTGATTGTGACGAGGTCCACGAGCTCTAGGCCCACCCGCTTCAAATAGTCCTCGAGGTTGTGGAGGGCCCGTGCCGCCCCGTTCCCGCTCCCCCCGGCGGCTGTGACCCCTATGGTTCTGGTCCCGACGAAGGTGTCCCGGCCGCTGAAGGTCTCAACCCTCCGGAGGCGGTCCAGGAACCTCTTCGCGGACTCGCTGAGGTCGTGCCAGTAGACTGGGGTGACGAAGACGAACGCGTCGGCCTCCCTGATCTTCTCCCTGATGGCCTCCAGGTCGTCCTCCTGGGTGCATTCTCCTCCCCGGCACGGGCCCCAGCCCCGCTCGCAGGCCAAGCAGGGCTTGATGTCCATGTGGTTGAGGTGGATTAGCTCGATCTCGCCCCCCTCGGAGGCGAAGCCGTCGAGGACCGCCTGGGCGGTTGCCGCGGTGAGCCCGTCGGTGTTGGGGCTCGTCTGGATGGCTAGGCACTTCATGGTTCTACTCTCGGGGTCATCTCCGAGATAAAGCTTATCAGATCGCCGGCGGATCCGGGTTATCCATTCGGAGGGCTCGGTGAATTGGCGGGTGAGGGTTCGTTGAGGCGGAACGCCGGGGTCCTCGCGGGGGGCTTCCTCGCCTTCTTCTCCCTGAACATCCTGAACACCTCCTACTCCATCGTGATGGCCCTCATCAAGGCCGACCTTGCCCTCACGTACACCATGAGCGGCGCCCTCACCTCCGTCTACTTCGTGGGCTACGCCATAGGGCAGGTCCCCTGGGGGGCCCTGGCCGACCGGATCGGGAGCAGAAGGGTGATGGTCGCCAGCATCCTGGGGATCGCCACCAGCACCATCCTCTTCGGCTTCGCCCAGGGATTCTGGCAGGCAGCCCTCGCCCGGCTCGTCTCGGGGCTCCTCGGGGCGGGGGTCTTCGTCCCCGGTGTGAGGCTCGTCTCCGGGTGGTTCCCCCCGGAGGAGCGGGGCACCGCCCTCGGGATCTTCAGCATCGGGGCGAGCGCGGGGCTCATCTCCTCCTCCACCCTCTCGCCCTACATCGCAACCATCATCGGCTGGAGGGCCACCATAATGGGGATCGGGCTGCTGGGGCTCACGTTGACGACGGTGATGTGGGTGACGCTGAAGGACAACGATGCGGACGAGAGGGCCGGGGGCGACGGGGACCTGAGGGACGTCCTCACCGACAGGAGCTTCTGGGCCCTCGGGGCGATCCAGATGGCCCGCCTCGGGGCGAACTATGTCTTCATCGCCTGGCTCCCCCTGCTCCTACAGGAGGAGTTCGGGATGAGCCTCGTCGCCGCGGGGGCCGCGTTCTCCCTCTTCAACATCGCGGGGATGGTCTCCAACCCCCTCGGGGGCATCATATCCGACCGGCTGGGGGAGAGGATCGTGCTCCTGGTCTCCTTCGCGGTCCTCGCGGTGGGCTCCTTCGCTTTCACCCTGGTGAAAGGGGGGCTCCCCCTGTACCTGGTGATCCTGGTCATCGGCTGGTTCATCAACTTCGTGAGGAGCCCCAGCTTCGCCCTCATCCCGCGGCTCTACGGCGTCGAGAGGGCGGGAAAGGTCTCGGGGATCCAGAACACCTTCGCGAGCATAGGGGCCCTCGTCCTCCCCTTCCTCATCGGCTACATCAGGGACGCCACCGACTCTTACTGGGCGGGCTGGATCGCTCTAGCTCTCGTCTTGGGCGCCGTGGCGGTCTCAGCCCTCTTCCTGAGGACCGCTCCAGAAAATGACTGAAAACCCTAAATTCACAGCATCCCAGATCACCTGAACCGGGAGGAGCCTGTCCTTGTCGAGCGTAGACATCAGGGAGATGACCGCGGGAGACCTCGACTTCTGCCTCGAGATGTTCCGGATCACGGGCTGGGGGAACACCGCCGACGACGTCCTCAGGATGATCTCCTACGAGCCGGGGGGCTGCTTCGCCGCCAGCCTGGGGCGCGGGGACGTGGGCATGGTGGGGAGCATCGGTTACGGGGAAGTGGGCTACCTGGGGAACCTCATCGTCCGGCCCGAGCACCGGGGGAAGGGGATAGGGGTCGCCCTGATGAAGGAGGCCATGGAGCACCTCCTCGAGTCCGGGGCAAAATCCATCAGGCTCGACGCCGTGCCGAAGGCGATACCCCTCTACCAGCGCCTCGGGTTCAGGGAGGAGAGCCTCTCCCTCAGGTTCACGGGGCTCGCCTCGGAAAAGGGCTCCACGGGATGCGAGCGGATGATTGAATCCGATCTCCCGGCGGTCCTTAGCCTCGATCTAAGCTTCTTCGGGGCCCCGAGGGGCAGGGTCTTGAGGAGGGTCTACGCGGACTTCCCAACTCTCTGCTTCGTGGCCCGGGAGGGCCCGAGGCTTGCGGGATACATCATGGCCAAGGAAGGGGAGGGTCGAACCAGAATTGGGCCCTGGATCTGCGAGGCCGACGAGCAGGGGATCGCCGAGAATCTGCTGCATCGGCTAATGGACGAAGTGGCGGGCAGCACGCTGTGGATTGGAGTCCCCGAGGGGAACCAGAGCTCCGTCGAGATACTGGAGAGGAACGGCTTCATCAGTGGCCCCTCCAGCCATCGGATGTGCCACGGCGAGTGCGGCGAGACTGGGCTAGTTGAAGGAATATTTGGCGTCGGCGGTCCCGACAAGGGGTAGTTAGCCCAGGCGGTTAGGCTTTCTTGATCTCGATGGTGTCTCCGACCTCGATGGGGCCGGCGTCGAGGGTCTCAGCCTTCACGAGGACGTTCATGTGGTTGGGCATGTGGGTCATGTCGTAGCCCGCCACCCGGCCCAGCGGCCTGCCCTCAATGGAGACCTTGTCGCCGACGACGGCGAGGCCTCCCTCTTTGACCTCGAAGAACGCGATCGCGGAGACCCGGTCCGCTCCTCCCCCGGGGCCGGTCTCCTCGTCGGTGATCATGAGCTCGTGGATCTCGTTCCTCCGGAGGCCCCTGCTCCGGGACGGGATGAGCTCGAGGTTCCTGTCCTCGAAGGTGATGTGGAGGAGGGCGACGATCTCCCCGGTGACGGGGCGGCGGTCCCCGTAGACGGAGGGGGTGATGAGGTTCGGGTCGTAGGGGGGTTCAGCCACGGCTTCACTCCTCCTTGACCCAGACGCCCCGGCGTTCCTCGGGCTCCCTGGAGTCGACGTCCATGTAGTTGTGGATGGATTCCCGGCTCACCGAGGCGGAGAAGGTGTTCCCGTCCTTGTCGAAGGCGAGGCAGTTCATCCCCCCGGTCTCGTCGAGGGAGGTGATGTCCTTCATCGCCTGGATGCACGCCTCCTCGAGGCTCCTGCCGTTCTCCATGTAGCTTATGATGGTGCGGGCCGTGGAGCGCCTGATCGCGAGCTCCCCCCGACCGGTGCATGCAGCAGCACCAACCTTGTTGTCGCAGTAATTCCCGGCCCCGATGATGGGGGAGTCCCCGACACGGCCCGGCATCTTGTAGGCGGTGCCGCTGGTGGAGACACCGCTGCAGATGTTCCCCTCGGCGTCCATCGCCATGATGTTCACCGTGCCGTGCTGGTCGTCGGTGAGCTTCTCGTACCAGTCGTGGAGCTTGAACCGGGTGTACCTCTGGGCCCAGTTGGTCCTCTGCTTGGTCTCTTCATCAAGGTCATCGAAGGCGTCGTTCACGAAGGCCTCGTAGGCTGCCTTGCTCCCCTCAGTGAAGAGGTCAGCCTTCTCGAACCCCTCCGCCTCGGCGAACATCGCCGCCCCGGGCCCCACAAGGAGGACGTGGGGTGAGACCTCCATGACCCTGCGGGCGATTGAGATGGGGTGGAGGAAGCCCTCCAGGGCCGCGACGGCCCCGGACCGCATCTTCTCCCCGTCCATGATCGAGGCGTCCATCTGGGGCACCCCCAGCATGTTGGGGAGGCCCCCCAGGCCGACGCTGGTGTCCTCGGGGTTCTCCTCCACGCCGTTGGTCGCGGCCTCCACAGCGGCTATGGCTGAGCCCCCCTTCCGGAGGACCTCGACCCCCAGGTGGAGCATGTTCTTCGAGTTGCGGGTGCCGATAATGAAAGGCTTCACCATACGATCATCCAACTTCGGTACCACGAGGTTCTATAAAAACAGGGGTCCGTGGCAAGTCTTATTATGGCTGCGGCTCGAAATGGTCCCCGTTGGAATAGCCATGTCGAATGAAGCTAAAACCGTCTACTTCGTAGAGAGGGGAAAGGTTAACACCGACGAGACGTTCCGCCTGGCGAAGGAGAGGGCGGACCAGCTCGGCATCAGGGACATAATCGTCGCGAGCTACACCGGTTACACCGCCCTCAAGGCCATAGAATACTTCCAGGGCTACAACCTGGTCGTTGTCGCCGGGGTCTTCGGGTTCCGGGAGCCCAACCAGGACCGGCTCCCCTCCAAGGTCAAGGCGGAGATCGAGGCGGGAGGGGGTAAGATCGTCCGGGCGGCCCACGCCTTCGGAACCCTGGGGAGGGCGGTGAACCGCCGCTTCGGGGTGATCCAGATCGACGAGATCGTCGCCCACGTCCTCAGGCTCTTCAGCCAGGGGGTGAAGGTGGGATGCGAGTGCGCCTGCATGGCCGTGGACGCGGGGCTCGTCAGCGCCGGAGAGGAGGCGATCTCCATCGGGGGCACCGGCAAAGGCGCGGACACTGCAATCGTCCTGAAGCCCAGCAACACCCACACGTTCTTCGACACACGGGTGCTGGAGATAATCTGCAAGCCCCGGGAGTGAGAAAGCAGCGGCTACGTCGCCGACTCCACGTTGCACTCGGTGATGTACTGGGAGAGCCCCGTGAACACCGAGAAGCTCACCGTGGTCCCTATATCGTTCACGTCGACGTTGCCGGGCCCCTTGACGTAGATCAGCAGATCCCCACCCGAGATCAACGGGATATCCGACGAGGCCTGGGTATAGGTATTCCCATCGATGTTGACGCTCGCCCCGATCAGGTTGCTATAACTCGTCACGTTAAAGTCCCCGGCGATGGTGGTCCCCGAGGGCACCCTGTAATAATAGACGTTGGACCACGCCGCCTCGACCCCCCGGACCTCCATCTTGTCGATGAGGATGTCCCGTCCCCCGAGGTTCTGAATTTTCAGCGCCCCCACGGCCCCCGTGCTGTTGACCCACACGTGCTCCCTGCTGAGGCGGATCTCCTCGGTCTGGACCCGGGTGGAGATGAGGTTGACCGAGTAGTAGACCACGACCCCGGAGAGAAGAATGGAGACAACGAGGAGTATCAGGGTGGTGACCACTTGGGCCAACGCCCTCCTCCTCGCCGACTCTGCGCTCACACGAACCCCGACTCCCCATCCATACTCAGGACCTATATCGGTGTGTATGTAGCCCTGATCTACATCAAGGACACTGATTACTGATCAGCGATCGCGGGCGCGCCGCGCATCCGGACGCGCGCATGGGTCTCAGAGAGTCTCCCGCTGCCTGAACTCCTCGACGACCTGTCTCTCTTCCCCGGGGGGCAGGGGCCTGAGGGGCCGTCTCGGGACGCCCGCGGGGTGGCCCAGGGATGCCAGGGCGGCTTTCACCGCGGCGATCTGGCTGTGCTCCCGAACGATGACCTTGTTGACGTAGGAGACCTTGAGCTGGAGCCTCCCCGCCTCCTCCAGATCCCCCCGAAGGGCGGCCTCGTAGAGCGCGACGCAGGTCTCGGGTATCGCGTTGGCCACCGCGAGGATGGCCCCCTTCCCGCCCATGGTAAGGGTGGGCAGCGTCATGTCGGCGGCCCCGGAGAGAACGCTGATCTTGGAGCCGAATAGCCGTATGTTCTCCGCCTGGTTCCCGGGGCTCCCGCTGCTGTCCTTGATCCCCACCAGGTTGCTGCACTCGTCGACGATCCTGTTCACCACCCGGGGGGGGACCCCGTACCCTGTGAACTTGGGGACGTTGTAGAATATCACGGGGAGGTCCACGGAGCCCAAGAGGGAGGAAAAGTGCCTGTAGACCTCCATATCCGAGGGCCTGTAGAAGAACGGGGGAGCCACGAGGGCGGCCTCCGCCCCAGCCTCCTTGGCGTCCCGTGTGAGCTCGATGGTCTCCCGGGTCCCTATGGCCCCCGTGCCTGCGACGAGCCTCCCCTTCCCGCCCATCCTGTCCTTCACGTAGCCGATGAGCTCGACCCGCTCCTCCCGGGAGAGCAGGGGCGCCTCCCCGGTGCTCGCGTTCACCACGATCCCGGAGACCCCTGACTCCAGCCAGAAGTCCACGAGGCTTCCCAGCTTATCGTAGTCGATGTGCCCCTGACCGGTGAATGGGGTGACGTTGGGTACGAAGATACCTTTCAGCTTCACGGATACCACGCCAATAATTGAGGCAACAGGAGATAAAACACTGGCGGGCGCCACGTTTTTAACGGGTTCACCCTCGTAGACTGTGAAGCCATGGAGAAAGGTAGGCACCCCGGCGGCGTCCCCATCAGCATCAGCTACCCCGAGATTCCCCTCCACGCCTTCCTCGAGAACACGGCCAGGAAATACCCCGACAGGACCGCCGCCATATTCTACAGCAACAGGGTCTCCTACGGCCGCCTCTGGGACGGATCCCTCCGCCTCGCCGGGGCCCTCCGGAGGCTCGGCCTTGAGAAGGGGGACCGGGTCGCCATGCTCCTCCCCAACGTCCCCCAGTTCATCGTCGCCTACAACGGAATCCTCGCGGCGGGCGGAGTCACAGTCCCCATCAACCCCCTGAACCCCGTCGAGGAGATCGCCAGAGAGATCACAGAGACAGAGTCCGAGACCCTCATCGTCCTCGACAGGCTCCTGGACAAAGTCCCAGAGGAGACCCCGAAAAATCTGATCGTCGCCGAGGCCGCCGCCTACGTCCCATGGCACCTGAGAATCCTTAGCCGACTCAGAGGAGGCCGGAGGAGGAGCGAGGGCTCCCTGAGCTTCGAGGAGCTACTGAAGGGCCCACGGTTGGACGAGCTGCCCCTGATCGACCCAAGGGAGGACCTCGCGGCCATCCTCTACACCTCAGGGACCACCGGTCCCCCGAAGGGCGTAATGCTCACCCATCGCAGCCTCATCGCGAACGCCCTCCAGTCCTATCACTGGCTCAGGGGCTGGGGGTACAGCGCTAAGCCCCAGCCCGCGGGGTGGCCCGTCGTGGTCTGCGCCGTCCCCTTCTTCCACAGCTACGGGATGACCGTCGCCCTCAACGAGTCGATCCAGTATGGCTGCACCCTCGTCCTGGTCCCCGAGCCCGGCCCCGACGCCATCATGAAGGCCATCCATGACCACAATGCGACCCACCTCCCCACCATCCCCCGGTTCATCCGGGAGATCCTCGACCACCCGGACCTCCCCGGCAGGGACCTCACCAGCCTGACGAGCATAGTCTCAGGGGGCGCACCCATCGAACCCGGCCTCGTCGAGAGATTCGAGGAGGTCACCGGAGCCACTTTCTACCAGGGCTACGGCCTCACCGAGGCGGGCCCCAGCACCCACTGCACCCCGGTGGAGGGCACCCCGAACCGCCGCACCGCGGGCCTCCCCTTCCCCGACACCGAAGCCCGGGTCGTGGACCTCCAGCTGGGGGAGATAGAGCTCGGCCCCGGGGAGAAGGGGGAGCTCCTGGTCAGGGGCCCCCAGATCATGAAGGGGTACTGGAAGGACCCCGAGGCGACCGCCCGGGTGCTGAAGGAGGGCTGGCTCCACACCGGGGACATCGTCGAGAAGGACGAGGGGGGCTTCCTGTACATCGTCGGGAGGAAGCTGGACCGGATCGTCGCTGCAGGGCACACCGTCTGGCCCTCAGAAGTCGAGGAGATCCTGGGGGCCCATCCGGGCGTCGAGCGGGTCGTCGCCATCGGGGTCCCCGACCCCCTGAGGTGCGCCACCGACGTGGAGGCCTTCGTCAAGCTGAGGACGGGCGTGGAGCGGGAAGGCATCGAGGAGGAACTCCTGGATCTCTGCGCCAGGAGCCTCGACTACTTCAAGGTCCCCGCCAAGATCACCGTCGTCGGCGACCTACCCCTCACTGCCCTCGGCAAGGTCGATCGCGTAGCCGTCGAGGCCGAGCTCGAGCGGCGCCTCCAGGAGCGCTGGGCTCCCGGTCCCTAGTCTGCGAAGCGGATCATCGCCCCCCCAGGTTCATCGCCGAGCAGC
>JADHWM010000053.1 GCA_016783485.1 Candidatus Bathyarchaeota archaeon | reverse complement strand
CCAATGATGATTGAGACGGTTCTCCCAGATAAACCATGTAATCTTGTTAAAACACTCGACAACGACAGAATATCAAGGATAAACGTGAAAACGAATTAAAACCATTTAACCCACAATTATTGAAACGGCCTGCGCGCGGGACGCGGGCTCAAGTAAGGCACGAATCCTCTTTTTTCAATCGACTCAATGAAAATGATGTTCTCTTGATCGACCCATTCATTTTTTAGTAAAAAAATGAATAAACTATGACATGGTCGACGAGATCGACGAGAAGATCATCAAAGCCCTCATGGAGAACTCGAGGAAGACCTACGTCGAGATAGGGAACATCGTGGGGTTGTCCGAGGGGGCGGTGAGGAACAGGGTCCAGGCCCTCGTCAACTCGGGCACGATCAGGAAGTTCACCGTCGAGGTGGCCCCCTCCATCAGGGTGAGGTCCCTGACCATGATCTCGGTGGACCCTTCCATTCCTACTTACGCCATCTCCAAGAAGGTGGAGGGTCTCTCGGGGATAGAGAGCATCTACGAGGTGACGGGGGAGTATGACATCGTCTGCGTGGTCTCCCAGCGCGACATCGAGGGGCTCAACCAGACCATCGAGGATATCAGGAAGCTGGATGGGGTTGCCAAGACCAACACGGTGATCGTGCTGCGGACTCTCTAGGCATCACTACGATTTACATAATTATTCTTCGTTATTTATAATTTAATCATTGATATTCTTCGAAATCTTTATTAATGATACGCTTTCATCTTGGATGTACATCTATCAGAAAGGTGCGAATAATGATGTCGAATGCGTGTATGGATTGCGGCGCCAACCTGGACGTCCCCAACGACTCCCTCCAGGGGGAGATAATCGGATGCCCCGACTGCGGGCTGGATTTTGTGATCGAGATGGATGAGTCCGGGAACAAGCAGTTGAGGGAACTCCTGATAGAGGGCGAAGACTGGGGCGAGTAGCAGGACCCAAAACCCCCTTGAGGGGGACCCTGCGTTTTCGGTTTTCATGGTGTAAACTTTGTCAAGTATAGCGATGTTATACGATCGATCCGAGACCGACGAACTAGGCATCCGTCTCACTGCCGAGGAGATGGGAGTCGAGTTGGACTACTTTCCCTTCCACAAGGTGGCGGTGGGGTTCGACGCAGACGGATTCTCCTACCGCAGCCTAGGCAGGGACTACTCTGACAGGCTCAGAGACACCCGTGTCATCCTGAACCGGACCCAGAGCAAGAGCCGCCGGCTTTTCGCAGCTGACGTCTTCGAAGCCATGGGAGCCCATGTCCTGAACCCCCTAACGGTGGAACTGGCATGCAAGAGCAAGGTGAGGACGCTGCTTGCGTTCTCCTCTAAGGGCATCCGTGTGCCCAGGACCGTATACGTGCCCGCCAACGTCGAGGAGCAGGTGGGCGGAGGAGGCGCCCAGGATAACAGCGGTACCATCTCCCGCCTCATCTCCCAGGACTTGGGAAGCGAGAAGGTCGTGGTGAAGCCCGACGCGGGGACCCACGGGCGGGGCGTCACCCTCGCGGAGGGGCCCGACGGATTGCTGCGGGTCCTCCGGGACGTGGCTCCCACGATTATCAATCCTTCCGGGGTGGTCGCCCAGGAGCTGGTTCCCAAGTGGTTCTACGACCTCAGGATCGTGGTCCGGAAGGAGAAAGGGAAGGCCCCATACTGCCACGAGACCGCCCTGGCCCGGGGAGGCTTCAAGGAGTTCCGGACTAACACGTTCCTCGGCAACAAGGTCTTCAGAGCCCATCTGCCAGCCCCAGTGAGGAGGCAGGCCGAGAACAGCGCTCAAGCCCTGGGGGGCGACGAGGATTCATGGGTGATAGCCCTAGATGCGATGCCCCGGATCGGGGACGAGCTCATGGAGGGGGAGGAGTCCCTGAGGCAGAGCTTCGAGGACCTCGAGGAGCCCTTCAGCGAGGTGACCCGCGTCAAGAGGATGCCCGACAAGAAGAGGAACTTCCCCGAGTACAACAGGGAGATCACCCGGGCCTACGCCGAGTACATGGCCTCGGAGCCCTACGCCCACATCCAGGGCGTCGTGAACGAGACCCTGGAGAAGTGCCGAGACTCCGTCTACTTCCACGAGGGGAATGCCTGCCCCGAGTTCTGGGAGCAGACCCGGTTAGTGGGTGGTGTGAACGTCGCCGAGGATCTGCTGACCTGCGCTCTGGGCCTCATCGACTCTTGAGGATGAATGATGATGAAGATCGGAATCATGGGGGCCTCCGGATACGCAGGGGGCGAGCTCCTCAGGCTCCTCCTGCCCCACCCCGAGGCCGAGATCGAGTTCGCGACCTCCTCGAGGTTCGCAGGGGAGTTCGTGCACATGGTCCACCCCAACCTCCGGGGGAGCACCATGCTCAAGTTCACGCCCCCCAGCGTCCAGGGGATGGCTGATGCCTGCGACTTAGTCTTTCTGGCGACCCCCCACGGGGTCTCCAAGGGCATTGTGGGCGACTTCCTGGATGCGGGTGTGAGGGTGGTGGACCTGAGCGCCGACTTCCGCCTCAAGGACCCCGCGGATTACCCCACGTGGTACGGCTGGGAGCATCCCCACCCTGAGATGCTCGCCGACGCGGTATTCGGCCTCCCGGAGCTCCACAGAGAGGAGATCAGGGACGCCAACCTCGTCGCATGCTCAGGCTGCATGGCCGGGGCGTCCATCCTCGGGCTCGCCCCGCTGGTGAAGACCGACTTTGTGGACAAGGAGAGGATCGCGATCGACGCCAAGATCGGCTCCTCGGGGGGCGGGAGCGACCCGACCCTGGCGAGCCATCACCCCGAGAGGTTCGGCGCCCTGAGGCCCTACAAGGTGGTGGGGCACAGGCACATCGCCGAGATCGAGCAGGAGCTCGCGCTGGCGGGCGGGGACCCGGTGAGGGTGGGGTTCACCCCTCACGCGGTGAACATGGCGAGAGGCATCCTTGCGACCATCCACATCTGGCACAACCGGCCCCTGATGGACAGGGACGTCTGGGCCGCCTTCAGGGGGGCCTACTCGGACGAGCCTTTTATCCGTTTTGTCAAGTCGAGGAAGGGGCTCTACCAGCTGCCGGACCCCAAGGTGGTGGCGGGGACCAACTTCTGCGACATAGGCTTCGAGCTCGACCCCCACGCCGGGCGTCTGGTGGTATTCTCGGCGATAGACAACTTGGTTAAGGGGGCGGCGGGGCAGGCGGTCCAGTGCTTCAACGTGATGCTGGGTCTGGACGAGCGGACGGGGCTGGAGCACGTCGGACTGCATTAGGTGAATGAATTGATCGTTGTCAAGATCGGCGGGGACCTCATCTCCGATGGATTGCCCGAGGCTCTCGTCGACAGCATCGTCTCCCTGACCAAGGAGCATCAGGTCATCCTGGTCCACGGCGGCGGTGACGTCGTCACGAGGATCTCCACCGAGCTGGGCCACCCCCCGAAGTTCGTGGTCTCCCCCAAGGGCTTCCGGAGCAGGTACACAGACAGGGAGGAGGCGGGCATCTTTACCATGGTGATGGCCGGCAAGATCAACAAAGAGATCGTCTCCGCCCTCCAGGGCCGGGGGGTCCCGGCGGTGGGGCTGAGCGGCCTCGACGGGGCCCTAGTCCGGGCGACGAGGAAGAAGAAGATCGTGGCGCTGGACGAGCGAGGCAGGAGGATGCTGATGGAGGGGGGTTACACGGGGAAGATCGACGGGGTGAATGCGGAGTTCCTCGGTCTCCTAATGGAGAATGGCTACGTCCCCGTCGTCTCCAGCTTCGCAATGGGGGAGGAGGGGGAGCCCCTCAACGTCGACGGGGACAGGATGGCATCGAGCCTCGCCACGGCGATGGGGGCAGAGAAACTGGTGCTCCTCACCGACGTGGAGAAGATCCTTATGGGTGGTAAGCCTATCGACACGTTGAGCGTCTACGAGGCGAAGGCCGCCCTGGAAGGAATAGGCCCCGGGATGATAACTAAACTATATGCGGCCATCGAGGCGCTGGAAGGCGGAGTCGGGGAGACCGTTATCTCCTCCGGTTTCGTCGAGAATCCGATTGAATCAGCACTCGAGCACAAAGTTGGAACGGTGATAAGAAGATGAGCGGATGGATAGTCGATATGGAGACCCTTACGATGGCCTCCACATACTGGAAGAGACCCCTGGTGATCACACACGGCAAGGGAGCGAGCCTCTGGGACGCCGAGGGGAGGAAGTACCTTGATTGCACAAGCAATTACGGCGTCGCGATAACGGGGCATTGCCATCCCAGGGTCGTCGAGGCGATAAGGAACCAGGCCGGGCTGCTGCTGTCCTGCCACGGCACATTCTACAACGAGTCGAGGTCGGGGCTCCTGGAGAGGCTTTCCACCATAGCCCCGGATGGCCTCAAGAGGGCCTTCCTCTCAAACAGCGGGACCGAGGCGATAGAGTTCGCCTTCAAGCTGGCGAGGAGGAGCACGGGGAAGACAGGCATCATCTCGATGATGGGGGCCTTCCACGGGAAGACCATGGGCGCCCTCTCGGCGACCTGGAACAAGAAGTACAGGACGCCCTTCGAGCCCCTGGTCTCTGGGTTCAAGCACGTCCCCTACGGGAGGCTGGAGCGGGTGGAGGCGGCCATCGACGACGAGACCGCGGCCATCATAGCGGAGCCCATCCAGGGGGAGAGCGGGGTTAACGTGCCCCCCGACGACTTCCTTCCGGGGCTCAGGGATATCTGCGACGACAAGGGGGTCCTCCTGATCCTGGACGAGATCCAGACGGGTTTCGGGCGCACAGGGGACATGTTCACCTGCCAGCATTATGGGATAGAGCCCGACATCCTGTGCCTCGCCAAGGCCGTCGCGAGCGGCCTACCCCTGGGGGCTACCATGGCTACGGAGGAGGTGATGTCCAAGCTCAAGATGGGGGACCACTCGAGCACCTTTGGGGGAGGTCCCGTCGCCTGCGCAGCCGCCTGCGCGACCCTCGACGTGCTCAAGGATGAACGGCTCCCCGAGAAGGCGAAAAAAAACGGCGACTACATGCTCTCCAAGCTGAAGGAGCTGGCGGAGAGGTACAGGATCGTCCGGGAGGCCCGGGGTAGGGGGCTCATGCTGGGGTTGGAGCTCCGATTCGACGTCCTGAATATCATCATGGGTGCCCTGGAGCGAGAGGTCCTGTTCCTGGACGCGGGGAGGAACGTGGTGCGTATGCTCCCCCCGCTCGTCATAGATAGGGGAGAGATCGACAGGGCCATCATGGTCCTGGACGAGGTTCTGGGTGTGGAGGAGGCTGCGAGACTCAGCGGTTGACCTCCTCAGGGGGCTGGTGGAGCGGTACAGCCCTTCCGGGGAGGAGGAAGAGGTCGGTGAGTTCCTGGCCTCCGAGATGACGGGGCTGGGATTCGACGTGAGGCAGGACGAGGTCGGCAACGTCATCGGGGAGCACGGGGAGGGGAGCCCCAGGGTGCTCCTGTGCGGCCACATGGACACCGTGCCTCCTGAACTGCCCGTCCACCTCGAGGATGGGGTCCTCTACGGGAGGGGGGCCGTCGACGCCAAGGGCCCCCTTGCGGCGCTGGTCATGGCGGCCTCGGGGCTGGTCGAGGAGGGATATCCCGGCAGCCTCGTCGTTGTGGGGGCGGTAGACGAGGAGGGGCAGAACGCTGGCGTAGAGAACCTCCTCAAGGACGGGATGGACGCCGACTATGCTATCTTCGGGGAGCCCACCAACGTCGACACCATCACGGTAGGCTACAAGGGAGGCCTACTGTTGAAGATCGACTGCATGACGGAGACGGGGCACTCCTCCGCTCCATGGCTCTACAAAAACTCCATCGAGAAAGCGATGGAGATATGGAACCTCGTCAGCTCCCTCCGGCTGCCTGAGGAGGACCCTGAGAGCCGGTTCCACAGCGTCTCGTACTGCCTGAGGCAAGTACGGGGAGGGGGGGAAAGCACCGTTGTCCCGTCGAGCTGCGAGGCCCTCATCGGTGTGAGGATACCCCCCTCGCTGTCGGTGGATAGGCTCAGCGCCGAGGTCCTCGCCCTCATCGACGAGTACAGGGATGACAACCCCGATGTGAATGTCGAGGCTGAGATTATAGACCACACCGAACCCTACATGTCCGACAAGAGGTCCCCGTTGGTCCGGGCTCTGTCCCGTTCGATCTGGAGGAACCGGGGGGCGAAGGTGGGGCTCATCAACAAAACGGGGACGGGGGACATGAACATCTTCGGGCGGGCCACGGGGACCCCCACCGTCACCTACGGCCCCGGGGACCCCCATCTGGACCACACCCCCCACGAGCGCATCGGGATCCAGGACTATCTGGACAGCATCAAGGTGCTCAAGGGGGCCCTGGCCGACCTGTCCCGGCTCTGCGGCCTCGATTGAAACCTTTTTCAGGAACACCCTCTATTGAGAGTGAATCAAGATGTGTCAACTAGCCGCTTACGTGGGGGACAGGCCCATCGCCCCCCTCCTCCTCAGGGCCCTGGAGCTCCAGGAGCCTCTCTACGCGGGCCACGCCACTGGGCTCGGGGTCATCGACGAGGGCGTCCTGAGGGTGGTGAAGGACTCGGGGCCCGTCGCGAGGGTGAGGCACGCCACGGATATAGGATCCCTCGAAGGGACCGCGGGGATCGCCCACAGCCGGTACAACGCGAGGGCCCGGGACGACCCGAAGTACAACGCCCCGGAGATGTCCCACCCCTTCCTCAACGACGACGGGAGCCTCGCGCTGATGCACAACGGCACCATCTCCAACTACAGGGAGCACTGGGAACGGCTCAGGGAGGTCCACCCCTTCAAGTCCTACGTGGAGGAGATCGACGCCATCACGGACAGCGAGATCGCCGTCCACATGATCAGCGACGCCCTGGCCGAGGGCATGTCCACGGTGGAGGCCTTCAGGGAGGTCACACCCCGGCTCACCGGGGGATTCCTCCTAGCCTCTATCGCCCCCGACGAACCCGAGACGGTCTGGATAGCGAACTGGTATCAGCCCTGCGTCGTGGCGGTGGGGGATGACGAGGCGATGTTCTGCAGCAGCCCCATCGGCTTCCACGATATTCGCCAGGAGATGGACCGGATCTTCGAGCCCCCGAGGAACAGCATCCTGAAGCTGACCCGGGGGAAGGTGGAGATCACCACTATGGACCCGGGCCGGAGGCTCTACGACTGGAAGATGGACGAGGGGAAAGCCGCGGACGTCATTCTCAGGACCGTGAAGAAGGAGGAGGAGGTCGACGTCCAGAAGCTATCCGACATCCTCAGGCCCGAGGGATGGGCCGAAGCGTTCGGGGTCTCCCCTGAGAGCTTCAGGAGGGAGTACCGTCAGGGCTTCAGGTACGTGAACGAGTACTTCGGCTTCATGGACAAGCTGGTGGCGGCAGGGTTCCTCAATGAGAAGATCGACCTGAGGACCGAGGGAGGCTACCCCGAAACACCCCGGCTCTCCTACAGCCTCGCATAGAACAACGGCGTCTTTTTCCTTTATTTTATGCCAATATTTACTCTAGTTGCATTCTTCTAGATTTGTTGTTCTAGTTTTACCTCCCAATATTTTTTCTTTGTCTCGTAATGAGCCATCTTCACGCCAAGGTTTAAATGTTTTAGGTCCGCCTAAATTTCTGATGGTTGTGGGCAGCGACAGCGTCGAGGAGTACCTCGAGGCGATCCACTCCTTCAACGAGAGGGGAGAGCGAGCCAAGAACACCGAGCTAGCCAAGAGGCTCAAAGTGGCGCCCCCCAGCGTCACCCAGATGGTGAAGAAGCTCGCGGACCGGGGCTACGTCCAGCACGTCCCATACCGGGGAACGATCCTCACCGGGAGGGGCATGGCCCTCGCCCAGAGGGTGGTCCGGAAGCACAGGCTCCTGGAGCGGTTCCTATACGACTACCTGGGGATGGGCATGGGGAAGGTCCACGACGAGGCCTGCAGGATGGAGCACAGCCTCTCCGACGAGGCGGCCCACGCCCTCTGCGACGCCCTGGACAACCCCGAGACCTGCCCCGACGACGAGAAACCCATCCCCAGGTGCCCCCTAAGCGTATCGGACTGCGAAGATTGCGCCGTCATCAGGGAGGGGAGCGAGGCCAGGCTCATCACCGAATTATCCAACCTCCAGGCGGGTGAGAAGGGGGTCGTGAGCCTAGTCGTCATGGATGACCGCCTCAAGGAGCTAGGCATATCCAAGGGAGACGAGGTCGAGGTCACGGCGGCCGAGCCTTTCGAAGGCCCCCTGACGGTGAAGGTTGCAGGGGAGACCTCGAGCGTTGAACGGGTTAGTGCCGCGAAGATCTACGTGGTGGTCATAGACGTGGAGGCGGATCTGGTTGAGGCTCATCCCCATGGGCCCCATCACTGACCCCCGCTGTTTCACGCGGGAAAAACTGCTCTTTTCATCAGACGACGATCATCGTCAGGGTGCTATGGACCTTGTCCAGGCGCCTGATCTTGAAGCCGATGGCGTCCTTGAGCTCCTGCATCGTCGTTGTCTCGACGATCGCGATGATGTCGTACACTCCATAGACTAGATGGGCTTCCCTGACCTCGGGGATGGGCCTGAGGTTACTGAGAACCTCCGCCTCGGCGCCGATCTCGGCGTTGATGAGGACAAATGCTGTCGCCAAAAACCGTCCTCCCGATTAGATTAGGGGTGAACCGATACTTAACTTTTCGTCAACGGTAATCCATGGGCTGTACTGCTCGTCTCTCTCATGGAAACCGTGAATTTGCCAAGTGGGTCCTTCGTACGCGTCGCTCGTGCTGAAGCGTAGTTTTATCTGACCACATACCAACGATTTCACCGTGGTGAAGAATGAGCTTCAAAACCATGGATCTCCCCGAGGCTTACGAGAGGGCCCCCGATGGATCCCTCATCCGGCCCCTCCATGAATACGAGGAGGGGGGCATCGCCCACTGCACCCTCCCCGAGGCCCGGGTCTCCAGGGCCGCCAGGCACGGGACCGTGTCCGAGATCTGGTACTTCATCGAGGGGGAGGGGGAGCTCTGGAGGAGGCTCGGGGACCGGGAGGAGACGGTCAGAGTCGAACCGGGGGTCTCCATCACGATCCCCGTGCACACCGGCTTCCAGTTCCGGAACACCGGCTCAGGGCCCCTGAGGTTCCTCTGCGTCACGATGCCCCGGTGGCCGGGCTTCGACGAGGCGGAGTTCGTGGAGGGCCCCTGGGAGCCGAGCCTCCCCGAATGAAAAGGCGGCCTGGCGGACTCCGCTTAAAACTTAAAGGCTCCTCGCTCAACTCCTTCTTGAGATCCCATGGCCCCCGAGAAACGGCTGCAGCCCCACATCATGTGCGGCGTCGGAGACGTCGCGAGGTACGCCTTCCTCCCGGGAGATCCCCAGAGGGTCGAGAGGATCGCCTCCCACTTTGACGAGGCCCGGAAGGTCGGGGATTACAGGGGCTACGTGACCTATACCGGGGAGGCGGGGGGAGTCGGGATCAGCGCCTGCTCCACGGGGATCGGCTGCCCCTCCGCGGCCATCGTCGTCGAGGAGCTCATGAGGATCGGGGTCGAGACATTCATCCGGGTGGGCACCACGGGGAGCCTCCAGCCGGGCCTAGACAGCGGGGACATCGTGGTGGCCACCGCCGCGGTCCGGGGGGAGGGCACCAGCAGGAGCTATGTCCCTGTGGAGTATCCTGCGGCTGCGAGCCTCGACGTCACTCTGGCCCTCCTCGATGCGGCCGAGGAGTTCGGGGTCAAGGTTCACCCGGGGATCGTGTTGTCCACGGACGCCTACTACGGGGGCAACGAGGAGGCCCTGAGAACGTACGGGGCCGCGAACGTCCTCTCCATCGAGATGGAGGCGAGCACCATCTTCACCCTCGCCACCCTAAGGGGGAAGCGAGCCGGGGCCATCATGGTGGTGGACGGGAATCTTGTCAAGGGCACCGGGAAGGGGGAGTTCGAGCCCGGCGATAAGACCGGGGAGCTCGCCGACAGGGTCCAGAGCTCGATAGACGACGAGATCCGGGTAGCCATCCGGGCCTGCCAGATCCTCGAGGAAGCTTAGTCACTCCCTCTTGTAGGGCTTGTAGTCGCTGGGGGGCCTCGCCTTCCCCACGACCCCGGCGAGCACCGCCACCGTGAGGAGGTAGGGTATCGTGAGGATGATCTGGGGCGGGAGGAGCCCGAGGCTCTGCAGCCTCATCTGGAGGGCGTCCGCCAAGCCGAACAGGAGGCTCGCCCCGAAGGCCCCGAAGGGCATCCACTTCCCGAAGATCATGGCCGCCATCGAGATGAACCCCCTGCCCCCGGTCATCCCCCGGGTGAAGAGGTTGAGGTGGCCCAGGCTCAGGAAAGCCCCGCCGAGCCCCGCGAGCATCCCGCTCAGTATGACGCAGAGGTACTTGACCCGGAGGACGTCGATCCCCGCCGTCTCCGCGGCGGTGGGGTGCTCCCCCACGGCCCTGATCCTGAGCCCCAGGGGCGTCCTGAAGAGGACCACGTAGCTGAGGACGGTGACGACGAGCATCAGGTAGACGAGGGGGGAGTGGGAGCCGATGATGGGCCCCACCACGGGGAGGTCCGCGATGACGGGGAGGGTCCAGGTCCCGAGGCCCCGGACCCCCTCGCTGGCCCCCCTGCTCCCCCAGATGATCTGGCTCATGTAGGCGGTGAAGCCCATCGCGAAGATGTTGATCCCGGTGCCGCTCACGATCTGGTTCCCGACGAACTTCACCGTGAGGACTGCGTGAAGCAACCCGATGAGCCCCCCCACCAGGACCGCCACCACGACCCCGAGCCATGGGTTTCCGGTGTAGTATGACGCCGTGACCCCGGCGAAGGCGGATGTGAGCATCGTCCCCTCGAGCCCGATGTTGATGATACCCACCCGCTCCGAGAAGATGCCCCCCAGGGCGGCGTAGACGATGGGGGTCGCCATCCTGAGGGCGGCGGCGAAGAGGCCCAGGCTGATGACGTCGACGAGGCCTACCATCTCAGACCCCCCTTCTTGAGTATCGCCCTGATGAGGGCCGGGGCGGCGACGAAGAGTATTACGAGGGCCTGGAGGAGGAAGACGATGTCCAGGGGCACCCCGGTGGCCCGTGTCATGATCATCCCCCCGCTCCTCAGGGCCCCGAAGAGGATCGCGGCGAGGAGAGCCCCCACCGGGCTGAGACCCCCCACGAGGGCCACGGCGAGGCCGTCCCAGCCGTATCCGGGGCTGAAGCCGTCGATGAACCGGCGGTGGACTCCCATGATCTCCCCGGAGCCCCCGAGCCCCGCAATAGCCCCGCTCACCACCAGGGCGAGGATCATCCCCCTCTTGACGTCGATGCCCGCGTTCTCCGCCGCGGAGGGGTTGAGCCCCGTGGCCCTGATCTCGTAGCCCAGGATGGTCCTGTTGAGGATGAAACGGGTGAGGGCGACTAGGGCGAGGGCGATGAAGATGGAGGCGGAGAGCTGGGCCCCCTGGAGGAGCCGGGGGAGCCTCGCGGACTCGGCGATCATAACCGTCTGGGAGACCCACCCGGGGGCCTTGAAGGGGTAGTTCACCATGTAGCTGGTGAGGTAGAGGGCGACGTAGCTCAGCATCATCGTGGTGATGACCTCGTGGGCCCCGAACCGGGTCTTCAGGACCGCGGGGATGAGCCCCCAGAGCCCCCCCGCCACCGCCCCGGCGACGAGGGCCAGGAGGACGTGCAGAGGCGCCGGGAGGTTCTGGAACGAGATACCCACGAGGGCCGAGGCGAAGGCCCCCGCGAGGAACTGGCCCTCGGCCCCGATGTTGAAGAGGCCGCTCTTGAAGCTGAAGAGGAACGCGAGGGCCGTGAAGATGATGGGGGTCGCCTGGGTCAGGGTCTGGCCCACCCGAAAGACGTCCCCGAATGCCCCCCGGAGCATCGCGGCGTAGGCGTCGATAGGATTGTACCCGGTGACGAGTAGGACCACGGCCCCGACGGCGAAAGCCATCAGAATAGCGATGAGCTGAATCAGGATGCCCCTGAGCGTCTCGGGGGATCCCACCCGGGAAAGGAGCGCCCTCGCCTTCACCCTCTTCTCCCCCCTGTCATGAGGAGCCCCAGCTCCGTCTCATCGGTCTCGGCGGGCTCCCTCACCGCGACGATCCTCCCCTCGTAGATAACGGCGATCCTGTCGCTGAGGGCCCAGATCTCGTCGAGATCCGCCGAGACGAGGAGAACTGCGCTCCCCCCGTCCCTCATCTCCAGGAGCTTTTTCCGGACGTACTCCGTGGCCCCCACGTCGAGGCCCCGGGTGGGCTGAGCCGCGATAACGAGGCGGGGGTCTCTGTCGAACTCCCGGGCCACGATGACCTTCTGCTGGTTCCCCCCGGAGAGGTTGCCCGCGTGGGTCCCGACCCCGGGGGTCGCGATGGAATAGTCCTCCACGAGGGCCTGGGAGTGGCTCGCGGCCGCCTCGTAGTCGATGACGAACCCCCGGCGGGTGAACCTCGCCTCCCGGTGGCTTCCCAGGATGAGGTTCTCGGTCACGGTGAAATCGGGGATGAACCCCCTCTTATGCCTGTCCTCGGGGATATGGGATACCCCCGCCCTGATCCTCTCGTACGAGGAGGCCCTGGTGATATCCGTGGAGCATAGGGAGACCCTTCCCGCCTTCGCCTCTCGGAGCCCCATGAGGGCCTCCACGAGCTCCGTCTGGCCGTTCCCCTCGACCCCGGCGAGCCCCAGGATCTCGGATCCCCTGACCTCGAGGTCCACCCCCCGGAGGGTGGGGACGCCCCTGTCGTCGAGGGCCTCGAGCCCCTCCACACTGAGCACCGCCTCCCCTGGGGCCACCTCGGCCTTCTCGAAACTGTAGACCACCCTCCTGCCCACCATCATCTCGGCGAGCTCCCCCATGTCGGTCTCGGAGGCCGCCACGGTGCCCACGACCTTTCCCCGCTTCAGGACGGTGATCCTGTCGCAGATGGAGAGGACCTCCCGGAGCTTGTGGCTGATGAATATAACCGTCTTCCCCTGATCCCTGAGGGACCGCACGGCCCTGAAGAGGTCCTCCGCCTCCTGGGGGGTGAGGACTGCGGTGGGCTCGTCTAGGATCAGGATGTCGGCTCCCCGGTGGAGGGCCTTGAGGATCTCCACTTTCTGCTGGACCCCGACGCTCAGCGTGTGGATGGGGGCCTCGACGTCTACGTCGAGCCTGTACTTGGTGCAGCTGGCCCGGACCCGCTCCAGCATCTCCCCCTCGTCGATGAGCCCGTTCTTGGCGGGCTCCCGGCCGAGGACGACGTTCTCGGCGACGGTGAGGCTGGGGACGAGCATGAAGTGCTGGTGGACCATCCCGATGCCGAGGCTCATCGCGGCCGCCGGGCTCTCGATCTCGGCCCTTTCTCCGTCGATGTAGGTCTCCCCGGCGTCGGGGCGGTAGAGGCCGTAGAGGACGCTCATGAGGACGGTCTTCCCGGCCCCGTTCTCCCCGAGGAGGCCGTGGATCTCCCCTTTCTCAACTGTGAAGTCGATGTCGTCGTTGGCGGTGACTCCGGGGAAGGTCTTTGTGATGCCGCGCATCTCGACGGCTGGGGCCATTGATAGACAAAAAAGGGGGGAATGGGTATAATGTTTTTTCTAACCGTATCCGCTGGGCACCACGATATCGCCGGCGATGATCGCGTCCCGAGCGTCCATCACCTTGGTGATGATATCCTCGTCGATGGGATCGTGGACGAACCCGAAGGTGCTCTCCCAGAGAGCTTCCTCCTCGGGTAGCCTGCACATTCCGGTCCATGACTCTGCGAGGCCACCGCTGTAGAAACCCCCTTGGAAGGTGCCTGTAGTCGCCGCGAGTATCATCTGGAACACCGCGTTGTCGACCCTCTTGGTCATGCTCGCGATGATCTCATCGTGGAGATAGTCCTGGCACGCGTCGACGCCGTAGCCGTTGATTCCCTGCTCGTGGGCCGCCTCGAGGGCCCCTAGGCCGCTTCCGCCGGCCGCCGCAAAGATACCGTCATAGCCCTGCTCGATGAGTCCCAGGGCGAGCTCCTTGCCGCTGCCGGGGTCGCCCCAGCCTCCGACGAAGACGGGCTCACCCACGGTGACCGTGGGGTTGGCCCACTCTGCCCCTGCCTTGTAGCCGACGTAGAAGTCCCGGATGAGGGGGATGTCTATCCCACCTACGAAGCCGATGGTCCCTGTCTCCGTTGTCATCCCCGCGACGACGCCGAGGAGGAAGCTCCCCTCGTTGGCCCTGAAAGTCAGGGAGGCAACGTTGGGCATGTCCACCACCATGTCGACAATAGCAAAGTTCTGGTCGGGGTATTCTCCCGCGATGATAGTCAGGGCGTCTGCCTGGTCGAAGCCGACGCAGATGATGAGCTCGTACTCACCGGACATCGCAAAGTCTCTCTGGAAGCCCTCGTACTCGGCGATGGCCGTGGGCTGGACGTAGTCGAACTCGACCTCGAGTTCGTCCTCCGCCCTCTGGGCTCCGGCGTAGGAGATATCGTTGAAGGACTTGTCGCCCAGTCCTCCCGTCGCGAGAACGAGGCCCACCTTCTTACCGGCCGTCAGCCCTTTGATCTGGCTGAGGACGATATCGGAGAGGGCCGCCTCGGACAGGGCGCCTCCCAGGCTCGCTTTGGCATTAATCAACGCCTCTTGGCTGTCCTCATAGTCTGATTGAAGTACGTTGTATGTGCTCTTCTCGACGTAGTCGTTCGGGTCCAGTTCGGGGTTCATGGAGGGGTAGACGAAGTAGCCTACTGCTGCCCCGATGATGAGCGCGATCACTATTCCAGCGTATAGAGTTGTGTTGTTACTTGACATATTTACACCATCAAGTGATTGCATATGTTTGTCTTTTATTTATAGAACTTGCGTGAGGCGGC
>JADHWM010000052.1 GCA_016783485.1 Candidatus Bathyarchaeota archaeon | reverse complement strand
GAGGTCCTGTGAGGCATGGGTTCTTCTCTGTTGACGGCGATCATGTGAGTTTTGAGTTTGGTCTACTCGTGTGTGGGGGAAGCGGCTGGTTGAAAAGCATCTCATCGGCCCTAAAACCTATAATTATTGAAAGGGCCTGAGCGCGACGAGACCTTATGCTGGAATAGGGAGAATCAGTCAACGAATGCGGACGAGTCCTCTACACAGGGATTACGCTGGTTTTGTTTTCGATGGGTTTCACGAAGTAGAACGTGACGGCCGAGAGCAGGGCGAGGACCGTGAAGGCGTTGAAGGCCAGCCTGTAGTTGCCGTAGACATCGTAGATGTAGCCGGCGAATATGGGGCCCACGACGCTCCCGATCATCTTGAAGGGCGCCGCGAACCCGCTGATGGAGGCGAACCTCTTCCTCCCGAAGAGATCGGCCCTGAACGCGTAGAGCAGGGGTATCGCGCCCCCGTAGGATATGCCGTATATCACAACGAACGCGTATGCATGGAGGACACCCGTGGCCTGGCTGAAGACGAATATCCCCACCGCCTGAAGGCCCATCGCCAGGACCAGGAGGAGCCTCTTGCTCATGTAGTCTCCGAGGCTCCCGAAGACGAGGCGCCCCGGGATGCTCAGGGTGATCATGAGGCCCAGGATCGTGGCGGCGGTCTCCCCGGGGATGCCGATGGAGACGAGGTAGGGTATCTGGTGGAGCACCAGGGAGCCCAGGAGGAAGGATCGGAAGGACTCCCCCAGCATCAGCGTCCAGAAGGTCCTCGTCCTGAGGAACTCCCTCACCGAAATATCGAGCTCTGGCTCCAGATCGGTCTCGGGGTCCCCGGGGGTCTCGGCGCCCTCAGAGGAGGGGGTCTCCCCGTCCGGCAGCAGCCCCATGTCCTCGGGCTTGTCCCTCACCAGGTAGGTCAGGGGGAGGCCTATCACGAGGTAGCTCGCCCCGCACATGAAGGCGGTGGTCCTCCACCCGTTGAGGGTGATGGACTTGGCCAGCAGCGGGACGATTAACGCCCCGCCGATCCCCGCAGCCATGGTGTAGATGCTCATGGCCCTCCCCCGCTTCTTGATGAACCACTGGGCTATTATGGCCCCCATGGAGTGCATGAAACCCGTGTTGTACCCGATGGAGAGGAGCCCCCCGTAGACGAGGTAGAGCATCAAGACGCTGTCGACGGCGGTCATCGCGAAGAAGCCCAGGGCCGTGAGGATCACCCCCACGAACATCAGCTTCCTGGAGCCGTACCTGTCCACGAGCCAGCCCACAATTGGCCCCTCCAGCCCACCTTCCAGCCTGGAGAGGGAGAAGGCCCCCGCCACCACGGCGCTGGACCAGCCGAACTCCTGGAGGATGGGGGTGTAGAAGACGCTGAATCCATAGAAGAACTCCCCGGCCCCTACGGCGTGGAGGACGACGCAGAACAGGAGGATCCAGTAGCCATAGAACACGCTCCTGAACCGGGCCCCGATCCCCCTGTCGTCGTCCGACATTGGATCATCAGCACGCGAGGAGAACCTATATATCATTAACGGGCGCACAGGCCGAGAGACGGTTCAAAGCCGGTCAAAGCACCGGTGTAACCATCCTTCAACTACGCTGGGATGAGTCGTCTCGTTCAGAATTCCCGTATAGGATTCGTGAGGGATATTATGGTCTTGGTGTTGGCGACACCGTCGACGGCGTTGATCAGGTTCAGCACATCTCTGAGGCTCTCCGGGCTCTCCGTTACAACCTTGAGGAACACGTCGTAGTCCCCGTCGGTGTAGTGCCCCTCCACGACCCCGGGGAGCTCCCTGAGGACATCCGCGAGCTCGTCGTTGCAGCACTGGGGGTACGCCAGAGTGAGGTGTACGAAGGCGGTGAGCCCCTGCCCCAGCTTCCTGTAGTCCAGGACGGTCCTGTACCCCAGGATGACCTCCTCCCGCTCCATCTTGTCGATGCGGTCCTTGATGCTGGGGCTGCTCAGTCCGATCTCCCCGGAGATGTGGGCGAGGGTCGCCCTCGCGTTCTCCTTGAGCAGGCGTAGAATCTCGAGGTCCGTTTCATCCAGTTTTCATGTCTCCTTAAGTTTCTTAGTCGGGGCCATCCTGGGGAGCCTCGCAACGGAGTTCAGCCTCCCGGGGCTCCTCGTGGTGTTCCTGGTGGCGGCGATAATGAAGACGGGGCAGGGGGGCACCACGCCCACGATGATCACCACAACGGCCATCATCCTGCCCCTGCTGCCCAGCCTGGGAGTCCACCCTGTGATGGCGGCGATGGCGATCAGCGCCGGGGCGATGATCATGGTCCACGTGAACGACAGCTTCTTCTGGGTCGTCACCGGGTTCAGCAAGATGGACGTGGCCGCGGGGTACCGGACCGTGTCGCTGCTCAGCGCCGTGATGGGGGTGACGGCCTTCGCGGTGATCAGCCTCGTGGGCCCCATTATTCTGGGGCTCTAGCCGGGAGCCTGTGGAGCATTTTTCCTGAACTCGACTCGGGATGAAGTGTTAAATATCCCGGAAGTTCGAGGGGTTTCCGGGTGTTTCCGTGAAGTTCGACGAATTCGGGCTCGAGAGGTGGCTCCTGAGGGAGGCGGAGATCGACCTGGGCGGGGGCGGGGTCTCCAAGCTGGCACTGGGGGACCTCGTGGCTGGGTTGGACCTAAACCAGCTTTTAAAGTATGGCAGGACGGACGGGTCCGACTACCTGAAGGGGCTCGTGGCGGAGTGGTACGGGGTGGAGCCCGGGCAGGTGCTCATCACTTCGGGGACCTCCGAGGCGAACCTCCTGGTGAACCTGACCCTCCTGGAGCGGGGGGACGGCTACGTGACGGAGGTGCCCATGTACGAGCAGACCGTGGGGGTGGCGAGGGCCCTGGGATGCCGGATAGGGGAGTTCCACCTCCTAGAGGAGAATCGTTGGAGGCCGGACCTGGAGGAGCTTAAGGAGGCGGTCTCCTCCGGGACCCGCATCGTGTTCCTGGACAACCCCCAAAACCCCACCGGAGCCCTGCTCACAGAGACCGAGCTGAGGACGATCTGCGAGATAGCGGGGGACGCAGGGGCGTGGGTCCACTGCGACAACGCGCTGCGGGGCTCTGAGATGGACGGTGTGCCGGGGCTTGTGCCTTTCCCGGATTGGGAGCGGTCGGTGGTGACCGGGAGCGTCTCGAAGCTGGGGGCGACGAGCCCCCGAATCGGCTGGGTGGTGGGCCCGGAGGAGCTGGTGGAGAGGTGCTGGGTGGCCAAGGACTACACGACCCTGGGCCACTCGAGGCTGGGGGAGGTGCTCGCGGGGAGGGTCCTGGGGATGAGGGGGGCGCTGGTGGAGAGGAATCTCGCATACAGCAGGGCAAGCCTGGAGATTCTCGGGAAGTGGATCGGGGATAACCCGCATCTGTCGTGGGTGGAGCCTAGGGCCGGGTTCACGGGATTCCCGAGATACGACTACGATATCGGGTCGGTGGATTTCTGCGAGAAGCTGCTGGATGAGGAGGGCGTGCTCCTGAGCCCGGGGGCGTTCTTCGGAGTCGAGGGGCACCTTAGAATATGCACGGGCGTTCCAGCCGATGCCCTGGAGAAGGGGCTTAGGCGGGTGGACGCGTTCATGGGCCGGCTGGGGTAGGCGCGCCCGACGCCAAGGTCTGCAGGAACTCTTGGGCGGTGGCGCTCAGAATGTACCTGAGGCCGCTCCGACCCCTCATGTAGACGAGGACGCCGAAGTCGAGGAGGCGACGCCGGAGGCCCTTGGGAAAGAGTTCGGTGGCCCGCGTGCCCTCGGTGATCTGGGCGAGCTCGTCGCGGTAGAACCAGACCAGGTTCTCGAAGCTTCTCTTGTCCAGCTCTTCTTTGGCCATGTATACCCTGTTAGAGGATTTGGGAGTGTTAAACGTTTCGTGGGAGGAGGGTTTTCACTCCTGGACGGGTGGTCCCGGGGGTGGTTGCCGGGATTTGAGGGTGTCTGGGATGGTGCTCAGGAGGGGCATCCGGACCAGGACATCCACAAGTAGGGGGATGGTGAAGACGAGGGCCGGGTCAATGTTCTCGTAGATGTAGCCTCCCAGGAGGATCGAGGGGACCCTGAGGAGGTTCTGGAAGAGGCTGACGAACCCCGTCCACCTTCCCCTGTACTCGGGGGGCACCATCTCCATGCTCATGGTGTTGAATGCCTGGGCGCTCATCATCACCCCCCTGCACCCCCACGCCAAGATGAGCACCCACGGAGCCCCGACGGGGGCGAGGACCAGGAGGATGCTGCTGAGGTAGTAGAAGGGGCGGGTGATGAAGACGATGAACTTCCTTCCCCGGGTGTCGGCCAGGTTCCCGAGGGGGATCGCCAGGAGCATGGAGGCGAGGACGAAGCAGGTCCCCATGTAGCCGATGGTGAGAGAGTCCGCCCCCTTGAACTCCGCGGCGTAGACGAAGGAGAAGGGCATGCTCATCCCGAAGGTGATGGAGCCCAAGGCCTGGACCAAGGCGAACCGGCCCAGGTTCTTCCCCGAGGCGAACATCTCCCTGAAGTGGCCTATCAGCTCGTTAGGCTGGACGCTTTTGTGCGTCTCGACGTCCTCGAGGTTCCGGGCCACGTATATGGAGACGGCTGTGAAGCCGACGAGCTGGATGAAGTAGAGGGGCCTGATGCCCCGGATAGAGATGCCGCCTGAGAGATGGACGATGGCCCCACCGATGGTGGGGGCGAAGATGGCGAGGAACTGGCGGACCACGGTGCGGATCGCGAAGCCCGTGGCCCGGGTGGTGTCGGTGAGGCTGTTCGCGATGATGACGTTCTGCATCCGGAAGACCAGGGTCATGGTGAGGGTGCCGAAGATCATCGCGGCGATGATCCACTGCCAGTCCTGGGCGAAGGCGTAGCATGCGACGGAGAGGATCTGGAGGGCCATGCCGAGGATCATGATCTTCTTGAGGCTGTAGACGTCCGAGAGCCATCCCGCGGGGATGGATACGAGGGCGCTGGCCCCGGCGCCCACGGCCCTGACGGCGCTGAGCTGGAAGGGTGTGGCGCCGAGCTCCACGATGTAGATGTTGGTGAAGTTCTCGACGAGCTGGGTCAGGAATGTGACGACGACGCTCCGGGTGAGGAGGACGTTGTAGTTCCTGGTCTGGTCTCGCATGAAGTCGCGGAGACGTCTCAGGTACGCCAAGGAATGTTCACTCGGGAGGGGTTAGGTTGTATTCATCCACTTCGTATTTAACTGTGGATTGCCCAGGAGGCGGCGCGGCTGTTTTATTGAGGCTGGGGCATGGGTTCATCATGTCTGGTCCCGGATTGGCTGAGGTTTTGAAGGGTTACCGGGTGGTGGAGCTGTCCCACGTTCTGGAGGAGGGGATGCCGAGGCCCCAGGTGCCCTTCGGGCACATCCCGTGGAAGTCGTACGAGCGGGGGGACGCCTTCAACACGTTCATGGTGCTGGTGTTCGAGCATGCGGGGACCCACGTGGACGCCCCGGTGCACCTAGGCGCGGTGGATGGGCCGGGGTTGGATGGGATCCCCGCGGAGGCGTGGATGGGGGAGCTGGTGGTGCTGGGGTTCCGGGGGAAGGGCGAGGGGGAGGCGGTGACGGTGGAGGAGGTCAGGGGGTGGGAGGCGGAGCACGGAGAGATCGGGGAGGGCGCCGTCGTGCTCCTGGATTTCGGGTGGGCGGAGAGGTGGACGGCGGAGCACGGTGTGGAGGACCAGCCCTACCACGGCGACAACCCGGGGCTCAGCGAGGAGGCCGCCGCGTACCTCGTGGAGAGAGGCGTTAAGCTTGTGGGGGGAGACGTGCCCACCATCGATGTGGGGAGCGACCCCGTGGAGCCGGCGCACAGGGCGCTGCTGCCCCGGGGGGTGCTGGTGCTGGAGAACGCCGTGAATCTGGGGGAGCTGCCTCCCCGGGGGGCGTTCTTCGTGGGGCTGCCCCTGAGGATCAGGGATGGGACGGGGTGTCCGGTGAGGGCTGTGGCCTTCGTTCCCGAGGGTTGAACGGTTTTCATCCGGTGTTGGCGCCGTTTATGGTGGAGCCATAGTTTTAAATGGGTTTATTTCAGCTATCTGAATGGTATAGCGGAGAGTTGGTATTCAATTTCTTTGGTATAACTGGCTGAAAAGGAGGGAAAGTATGGGTTATAGAGACCGGGGTGGATACGATCGGGGTCCCAGGGAGATGACCAAGATCACCTGCGACGACTGCGGCAAGGAGGCCGAGGTCCCGTTCAAGCCGACTCAGGGGCGCCCCGTCTATTGTCAGGAGTGTTTCCAGAAGCATAGGCCCCCAAGGTACTAGCTTTTCGTGATTTAGTCACGGTTGTTTTCCCGCGCGTTTTTTGATGCGTTTTTTTGTTGTTTTTGAAGCAGTGGGGAGTAGGTCGTCCCTGGGTTCCGGGGTCGGGTGCGCTAAAGATAATTAGCTGGGGTTCTTGTGTAGGTTGGGGCTGATTGATGGATACCGTGGCTCTGGTGGGGTGCCGGGATAATTTCGGGGAGGCTCTGGGGGAGGCTATCGAGCTCATCGGGGGCCTGGGGGACCTGGGGTCCCCGTTGATCCTCAAGCCGAATATCTGCACGGGCAACGATCACACGGGGTGCGCCAACGTCAAGGTCGAGGTGGTGGAGGCTCTGGTGGATCACGTCCTCGATGGGGACGGGGACGTCGAGGTGAGGATCGTGGAGTCCGACAGCATGTCCAAGTACGCCGACAGGGCCTTCGAGAGGTACGGTTACAGGGCTTATGTAGAAAGGCTTCAGGGGCGGGGGGTGGACATCTCGCTCCATAACCTGAGCAAGTCATCGTTGGCGCGGTTCGACTACGATGGGTGTTACTTCAAGAACCCCGAGCTGCCCAGCCCCCTCGCGGATTGGGGGAGCTTCGCTTCGGTGGCCCTGGCTAAGACCCACAGCCTCACCTGGGTCACGGGGGCGCTGAAGAACATGTTCGGCCTGCTGCCGAGGAAGGACCAGGATTTCTATCATCCGGAGATCCACGAGGTGATCCTGGATCTGAACCGGATGTTCAGGAGCGGGCTGTGCCTGATTGATGGCAGGATGGGGCTCGAAGGGGTGATCAGCGGCAACCCCCGGAGACTGGGGTGCATCATCCTGGGGAGGAGCCCGGTCTCTGTGGACGCGACGATGGCCAGGGTGATGGGGTTCGACCCGGGGAGGATCCGGCATATCGTGGAGGCGGGGAGGCACGGGCTGGGGAGCCTGGACCCCGTGGTGGTGGGGGACGACCTGGAGTCCTGCGTCGTGGAGTTCAAGGCGCCCAAGGGGCTTAAGGACGACGCGGTGCTGGGCCGAGGGGCTCGCGCCTGATCGGTGGCGTGGATTCTTCGCTGCTGGCGGGGCTTCCGCCGGGTCTTCGGCGGTTGGGCCTGGCTGTGGTGTGGGGGCTCAGATGGGGACCCTGTGCTTTTTGATGGGGGTTACGTTCATGGTCTCGCTGCAGTTGGGGCATCGGGCGGTTATCTTAGCCTCGAACTCGGTCTCGCATTTATTGCACTTGAACTTCAAGCCTCGTCGCCCGTGACGGGATGGGCCATCTTCCATTTTCTGAGGGTCTGCACGTCGTAGTCCGATGCTCCGCACTTTGGGCAGATCACATCATAGGTGGCCTCGAACTCGGTCTCGCATTTGAGACACTTATACTTCATCATCATCATTTTTATCTCGTCGAAAGGGAGGCCACGAGTGGATATATACGTTGTCGCTATATCTGCGTGTTAGATTATATTTGTATATATACGCAATGTTTTTTCGGAAAACCGTCAATAATATATATGGAGGCACCCGATGGTGGTTTGATGACTTCGGAGCGGAGGAGGATCGTGGCCCTGGGGAGGTCGTCCCTGGTGGTCTCGATGCCCAAGGCGTGGCTGGAGCTCCACGGGCTGGGGAAGGGGGACGAGGTCTCCATGGACGTGCAGCCAGACGGCTCCCTGACGATCCAGTCGACGCTGGAGCGGGGGGGGTGGGGGCGGGAGGTCCACCTGGGGGTGGAGGCGGGGGAGGCGGACGGATCCATCGTGAGGCGGATCATCGGGGCTTTCCTGGACGGCTGCACCGTGGTGAAGCTCTCCTCGGGGGAGGTTTTCTCGCCTGGTCAGCAGAGGGTGGTGCGGGAGGTGGCGGGGAGGCTCTTCATGATGGTGCTGGAAGCGGAGGCGAGGAGCATCGTGCTCCAGACCCTGGTGGACGAGTCCCAGGCCTCGCTGGCCTCGAGCGTGGAGAGGATGCACGTGATCGCGTACTCGATGTGCCGGGACATCCTGGAGGCCCTCCGGGAGGGGGACGTGGGGCTGGCGAGGTCGGTGCTCTCGTTGGAGGAGGACATCGATCAGCTGAGGTTTCTGCTGCTGAGGCTGATCCGGAGGGTGGCCGTGGACCCCGTGCTGGGCCGTAGGCTGGGTGTGGATACTCTGGACTGCCTCGATTATCAGACCCTGGTCTCCACCATCGAGAGGATCGGGGATCACGCGACGAGCATCGCGGAGAGCGTCATCCGGGTCATCGAGAGCGGGATCGTGATGCCGGGGGACGTCTTCGAGGCGCTGACGGGGGCTGCGGATATCACTTTCACGGCGTATGATGGGGCGGTGCAGGGGTATCTCTCGAGGAGCATCATGGATGTGGATGAGATCATCGGGAGGAAGAGGGTGATCGATGAGGTCATTATGCGTGTGACCCCGCTGCCGGTGTTCGGGGGGTCGGGGGAGACCAGTGTTCTCTCGGATGTGGTCAACATCAGGGAATGCCTGAGGAAGATTATCCACCACGCTGCGAGGATCGCGGAGCTCACCATCGACCGGGCCTACAGGATCGACGCGGATTAGGGGGACTTTGCACACGAGTTCAGAGGACGCACGCACTTCGTCATGGAATATAGAAATGCGCCCACTATTACCCCAAGCATAATTGACTGGGTTGGGAACCCTGGAATTCCGTTACCCCCATCCTGGGGCTCCTCCACGACTAAATACGCGGTCTGGCTCTCCGAAGCATGATGCCCGAGGTCCCCCTCCCACGAAACTTTGACAGCCCACCGGCCGATCTCCGATGGCCCCAATACTTCTGAATAGGAGCCCTCGGAATCGAGGTCTAACGTCCTCGTTGTGGTCGATCCGTTCGGCTTGACAACGGTCAATGTGACCTCCGCCTCCGGTACAGCGGGCTCGATTCCCCCGCTGACGTTAATCTCTTCCCCGGACACCGCCTCGGAGGATGAAAGGGCACACGTGACTTCTGTTTCGAGGACCCTCCAGTCCCACCATTCCCCTATGAAGAATATCTTGGAGCCGTCGACCGAGAACACGGGCTCGTGGGCGAGGAAACCCGGGGGAAAATGCTGGGAGGTCAGGTCCCGGATCTGGGACCCGTTGCCGTTCATCGTATAGATGTCGTATCTCCCCTCAGTACCCACGGCGGCGACAGAGTAGACCAATCTGTCACCGGAAGGCGACCACGACGCCAATCCCTGGGTCCAACCACTGTCCGTGAGACGCTCCTCGTCGGATCCATCCGAGTCGATGATGAACAGATCGTAGTTGCCATGGGGGCTGGAGTCGTCCACCATCCTCTCGAAGACGATCCTCCCCCCGTCAGGGCTTATGCGAGGATCGTAGTCGCCGAAGGGGAGGACCGCTCCACCCCATTCGCCGGCCCTCGGGGTGTCCGTGAGTCGGGTGGCGCCGGTTCCGTTCTCCTCCATGATCCAGATCTGGGAGTTCCTCGTGAAGGCGATCTTGTCGCCCACCCAGTGGAGGTCCGCATCGTGGAACCCGGAATCATACAGTAGCCTCTGGTTCCCCCCGTCGGCATCCATCACGTAGATGTCCAGCGTATCCCCCGGCCACGAGAGATAAGCGATCTCCGTATCATCGGGGGACCACGACGGATAGACGTCCATGTGACCGTTCTCAGTGAGCCTGGAGAACTCCCCCTCCGCCACGTCGAATGTACATATCTCAAGGGCGCCCCCGTCAACCTCCATCGAGAAAGCGAAGACGTCCCCCGCCGAGCTGACACTGAGCTTCGAGATCGTCCTCGGGCTGGTGAACACCTGCGTCACCCGCATCGTATCGGGGTCCAGCTCGTAGATCCCCCACCTCTCCAGATAAGGGACAGCGGCCCCCGCACCACCCGCATAGACACCCTGCACCACGAGGACCATCAGCAGGAAAGCAGAGACCTTACCGACACCCATAATCCGACACCGATATCCGACTTAGGGTTGCACCCGGGACCGTTTATCATTACTGCTAGAAGGGGGCACCCAACACTCTCGACGGCCAATGCGCGCCCAAATGAAGAAAAGAGCATGGGGAGACTTAGCTCAATCGTTACTAGTAATCTGTGTGCGTTCCCCACTAAGCCTGCGATTTCTATTGATTTGATATTTGATTATCTTCTCCTTCATCGATCACCGTTTCATTTTCCATGATCTTGAGGACATTACCTTTGGTATAATTGTCCAGCCAGATGTGAGCTGTGGCTGATTCGCCGGGGGATCCGGTGAACATTCTTCCGTCTGCATGATTGTCGCTGTACTCGTCGGGTTTTTTTATCCGTAGCTCGTTCATATCGTTGTTTTCAACCGAGTTGTTGAGGGATCTCAAGTCGAGTTCCCCCGACTTTTTGCGTCCCGATATCCGTATCCCGAAGTATGCCTCCCCTGAGATCGTGTTGCCTGCCACCTCGAAGTCGTCGCATTTCCTGACGTGTATACCCTCATATCCATCCTTCAACTGAACCCGATTGTTTCTGACTGTGCCACCTCTGAGCTTATCCGCCCCTTCCCGGTCTGTCAATGGACCGAGGATTACTATACCACTATGATTCAGCTTATCCAGTTTGATCGTGTTATCCTCTATCTCTACATTGTATCCTGGGGACGCACCTCCCCAAGCACTTATAGCCAAAATGCCAACTCCGGCTTCACGACTCGAAAAGGGATAAGACCCATACACATCTGATACGACAGTGTTGTGTCTTATCTGCACATCTGCTGATGCACGGTTAGAGGCTGTCGAGATTCCCCTTGCGTTGGCGTTTCTAACGATATTGTTCTTAACACTCACATTGCCAGCCACATTATTTACTGTAATGCCGACTCCGATGTAATACTCGTGATTAAACAGGTCTGGGCGATATTCCGGGTCTTCTTCAAGCCCGCCTCTTGAATGGAATCCGCCCCATGCACCGGCACTGGCGAAGTCGATGTAGTTTCCTTCCATCGTTACTTTGCCTCCGAAACTACCACGGCCTTCGACCCAGATTCCCATAACTATATCGCCGAATGCGCCATATGACATCCCTCTACCATACCCTGAGCGGAGGGTGATCCTGTTGTTCTTGATGGTCAGGCTGTTACCTCGACTGCCCCATAAGCATGAATTGTTGAAATCCGTGAAATGAATATTTTCTATCGTGACGATTGAGCCTTCCCCATCTACCTTGAAAATACTATCAAATTCTGTAAAGGGAAATCTCCACCCTTTTTTATATATGGTGGTAGATGGGATGTCGTTCTCCCTTCCCTCTCCCTTGACAAGTACACTCCGGGATATCAGGACCGAGGAGACTCCGAAATTGAATGTACCCTTCAAGATCACTTCATCATAGTTGTCAACGGCATCCTGAACTGTCTGAGCATCAAAATCTGAGTTCTCGAGACCGACGACCACTATCTGACCTAGAGATTTACCCTTTCCAGATACTCGCCCACGTTTCACCGGCACAACGGGGGCAGCTGGCGTTCTTTTTACAGCCTCATCCCAATAGTTTTGGAAGAGTTCCCTGCACCATTTGAGAGACGAGTCGTCTGTTGCAGTGAATCCCCTGTAATCATATTGACCATTCGAGGTTGGAAACGCAACCACACATTGCTTTTCAGATAAAAACAGGTGTACGTTGACCTCATCTACCATTCTCTGATCGACTAGAGGCGTCTGCCTGGTTCGGCTCAGAGCCTGAGTCTCTTCAGAGGTCGTGGATTCTATGTCGGGATTGAGTATTCGCTCTCTCGGTTCTATGATCCTGAATTTGACCCCGTGTTCGATTGCTTCGACGATGGATGAGAGAGAGTTCATGGGAAATTGATCGACAAGTAGCCAGGCGTATTCCTTTGATTCTTTTAAGAGATTCTCGGTGTGACGAAGAAAATCCATGGCGTCATTCAATTTGATGCTTGCACCGAGGTTACCTATCTGTTTCACAAAATCGGTCGGAATTTTGGAAAGGGTACGAGTCTTGAAGTATTCGCTGTTGGATGATAGAAAAATTAACTCTTGAAACAGAAGAAGGGACGTCTCACCGTATGGAGTAATATGATAGAAGCCTCCGATGTCTCTCTGTATGAGGTCTACCTCTGCAAGCCTGGAAACATGGCGTCTCACTTCAGTGGTAGCAAGTTTCATTTCTCGGGTGAGGTCCGTTATACGCCTTGCTTGTTTTCGGAGAATCAGAAGTACACCATATCTGTTCTCGTTTGACATCTCGAAAAGGAGATCGTGAAATCTCCCGGAGGGTTTCATTCGAATAAACGATGTGTTTTCGGAAGTATTAATGTGTTTTAGCACTTATTGATGATCCGGAGTTTTATTATCGATATTCTAGTTTTGCCATACCTGAAGGCAAGACGAATGCGAATAGGGACGTGAGAACATGGGCGGCATTTTCTCGGTGGAGATGGAGTCCAAGAAGCACGTAAGGAGCATATCGATATCCGATGAGGCTCATGACCGGGTTCTCTTCGAGGGAGACCTCGGGAGGCTGTTGGAGGTTTCGATCATTGAAAGCAGTGCACTCGAACTGGTTGGGGAACACGGCGTGCTGAGGATAGAGATAGGAGAGGATGTGCTCCAGAGAGTTCTCGAGAGTCCCGATCACAAGTCGAGCCTTAGCTCCGATGTGGGGAGCGATAGAAGTACCGAAAAGAAAGGGAATGAAAGGATATGAGAAAGTCGAGATCGAGGGTATTACTCGTTGAGCTGGTTGTGTTATGCTTTTTAGTATCTGCTCTGGGCGTTTCAGCCCTAGCGGGGGATGAATATCAGTTCACAATGTCCATAGAGTCACCAGAGGAACAATCAGACTCGTACTTCGGTTTTCCTGTGGACGTCTATGGAGACATTATGGTAATAGGCGAAAGCTGGGCTTATGTAGAAGATATTTACCACGCGGGCAGAGCACACATATTCGACTTAGATGGAAACCTCAAGGTAACGTTACATGCACCTGCACCACAAATTTCATGCAAGTTCGGGTCCTCTGTGGCTATCAGCGGGGACATCATACTAGTAGGCGAACCCTATGCTAACATAGGTGATACAACGGATGCTGGTAGAGCGCACATCTTCAACTCAGATGGGTCTCTTCATGCGACGATACAATCACCCACACCAACGATGAGTGGAGTGTTCGGTTGGTCTTTGTGTTTCAGCGGAGATACCATAGTAGTAGGCGAATATGGTGTGGATGTTGAAGAAATACCCGATGCAGGAAAGGTCCACTTGTATGACTCTGACGGGAACTATCTGGAAACCCTTCAATCGCCAGAACCATCAGCAGCAGCACTATTTGGTTATTCATTAGATGGTAGCGAAGGCATCTTTGTAGTTGGTGAACAGTATGCAAAAGTGGGGGATACGGGTCAGGCAGGTAAGGCGTATATCTTTGACTCTGATGGGGACCTTCTGGCGACCCTCCAATCTCCAGAGCCACAATATGATGCAATTTTTGGCAGGTCGGTAGCTGTCAGTGGGGACATCGTAGTAGTTGGCGAATACTATGCAAAGGTAGAAGGACTTAGCAAAGCGGGTAGAACACACATATTTGATACAGATGGCAACCTTCTGGCAAGCCTCCAGTCACCGGAGCCAGAGGCAAGCGCAATGTTCGGCAGGTGGGTGGATACTAGTGGAGACCTCGTATTAGTAGCAGAGCCCAGTGCTAATGGCGAGAGTATTGACGAAGGAAGGGCATACGTATTTGACCCTGAAGGGAATCTGCTGGCGACTCTGAGTGCGCCTGAGCCTGCTCTTAGAACTGAATTCGGTAATTTAGTGTTTGTGAAAGGAGAAATCATTGCAGTAATGGAATATGGAGCTGCTAAGGTAGGTAAACTCTACATCTTTCAGCCGGGTGCCGCAGATTTCACAATAAGTGGCTTAACCATCGAACCGAGCTCCGTCAACGAAGGTGGAACAGTAACAGTCTCAGTTGAGTGCAGCAACGAGGGTAGCAGGGCCGGCTCCCATACCATTACTTTGGAGATCGACGGAGAGATTGAGGACGAGAAGACGGTCACATTGGACCCAGATGAATCTACATCTGTAAGTTTCGAGGTATCAGCAGCGGAAGAGGGCTCCCACTCCGTTGATGTCAACGGTCTAACTGGAAGCTATGAGGTGAAAAAAGCTCAGACAGGTATACCGGGATTCCCATTAGAATCCATCATAGCGGGATTGGCCGTTGCGATAATCGTTCTATGGCTCCATCAACGTACAAGTTAAGACACTCCCCCCTTTTTTCTTGAAACCACTCAGATGCTGATTCTAGAAACAACCAATCAAGAGAAAAGGGAATGAGGAGAGTGGGTTTTGAGTTTCAAGAAAAGAGCAAATCTATTTATAAATTATTAAGAGTATGGGAAAACCATCCAAACCGTTCCAACCCTCCTCTCAACGAAAGGAACCAGAAAAACACCCGGAAACCACCCCCGCCAACCCCTCAAGCAAAACAGTAACTATTCAGTAGCAAAACACCACACAAACAAACCCTGATAGAAGGGGGAGGGGGGGGGGTCATGCATCGGAACCTGAACAAACCGCCCCACGACGAAAAGAACCTGAAACCCCTCCCGATCACCATCGGATCATGTCAAAAGGAGCACTTATTCATACCCAAAATACGCCCCACCAGGAGTGTACTCCA
>JADHWM010000006.1 GCA_016783485.1 Candidatus Bathyarchaeota archaeon | reverse complement strand
ACAACTGGATTATCACGCGGGAAGATGGGTGAATATATTCCCTATTGACGGACTTTTTCCTAGCCACACCCATCATTCAGCAGAAGGTGCATGATTTGACCGATAACCAGACTGAAAAGTTCGACAACTTCAGCGAGTGGTTCGACAAGGTGCTCCTGGAGGCAGAGATAGTCGACGACAGATACCCCGTGAAAGGCTTCTCGGTCTACCGGGGATGGGGCTACAGCATCGCGAAGCGCATCTACCAGATGCTCGAGGAGAAACTGGAAGCCACAGACCACCAGCCCATGCAGTTCCCCGTGGTGATCCCCGAGGACACCTTCCAGAAGGAGGAGGACCACATCGAGGGCTTCTCCGCCGAGGTATTCTGGATCACCCACGCCGGGGAGAACGAGCTTGAACGGAGGCTCCTCCTCAGGCCCACATCGGAGACCGCGATCTACCCCATGTTCAAGATCTGGATACGGAGCCATGCCGACCTCCCCCTGAGGATGCACCAGACCTGCAACGTCTACAGGTACGAGACCAAGGCCACCCGGCCCCTGTTCAGGGGAAGGGAGTTCCTATGGAACGAGGCCCACACAGCCCACGTCGACTTCGAGGACGCCGAGAGACAGGTGAAGGTGGGCGTGGAGGCCTACCGCTCCGTCTACGACGCCCTGGGGCTCAGCTACATGATACTGAAGCGCCCCGACTTTGACAAGTTCGCGGGCGCGGTCTACAGCCTCGCCTTCGACACATGGAACCCCGACGGGAAGGTCAACCAGATCGGCACCGTCCACCAGCTCGGCGAGAACTTCGCGGAGGCCTTCGAGCTCACCTACGAGGACGACGACGGGAACAGGGCCCACGCCTCCACCACGTGCTACGGCATGGGGATGGGGAGGACCCTGGCCGCCACCATCGCCCACCACGGCGACGACAACGGCCTCGTGCTCCCGCCCGTGGTGGCCCCCAGGCAGGTGGTCATCGTCCCCATCCCCTTCAAGGGGAAGGAGGACTTGGTGTCCGAATACTCCAACGAGGTCAAAGCGATCCTCAGCGATGGGGGCTTCAGGGTGGCCCTCGACGACGACGACAGGCTGAGGCCGGGAGAGAAATACTACAAGTGGGAGATGTTCGGCGTCCCCATCCGAGCCGAGCTGGGGCCCCGAGAGGCCACGGCGAGGGCCGTGACCCTGGTCAGGAGAGACACGAAGGAGAAGAAGAAGGTCCAGCTCGACAACCTCGTCGAGGAGGTGACCGCCCTGGCCGCCGAGATACAGACAAACATAACCGCCAAGAGCCGGGAACGCCTCGAGAGCGAACTCGCCGACGCCTCCAGCCTGGAAGAGCTGAAGAGCCACATGGACGAGAGGCGGATCGTCAGGGTGAACTGGTGCGGAGACCCCTCCTGCGCCTTCGAGATCAAGGATCAGGTCGCCGGGGAGGTGAGGGGGACCCTCTGGGAGAGGCACGAGGAGCCCACGGGGGACTGTCTGGTCTGCGGCGACGGGGGCAAGTACATCGCCTACGTCTCCCGCACATACTAAAAATGGGCCCAATCCTCCGTCCTTTATTCAAATCCGGTCGTCACAGCCCGATTCATAGAATTCATATGATGGTAAACGTGGAAAAAACCGACGCACAAGTTAAATTCCTTGTTATATCAAGGTAGTTGGGGGTACACACAGATTTGCGCAGAACCAGATTAACGGCATTATTATTCATTTTAATCATTTCTCCTCTCCTCGCATTTGAGGCGTCGGGAGTGGATGGGAGATGGATCGTGGCGTACAAGGTCGTGGATCTCTCATCCAAGCAGCTGGTCCTGGAGCGCGACTTCGAGCTGGACAAAGACATCCAGAACACCCCCCTCCTAGCCGGCGGCGAGTACAACATAACCATTTTCCTCGACGTGGACCTGACGGCGGCCTACGCGAACCTCACCCTCTCGGTGAACTTGAACCACGCGAGCAACATCGACCGCTACTGGGAGATCCACACCACTGAGCTCAACCTCACCGAGGACTACAACCCCAACGAGGCGGAGTTCAAGTTCAGGCAGATCGAGGGGAGATACAGCGTCTCCACCTTCGGGAGGATACCCAGCGACCGGACCGTGACGGACCTGGGCCACGGGGAGAGTCTGCACAAGCCGGTGAGCCACAGGTTCATCCAGCTCACGGGGCCTGACGGGAGCCTCCTCGACGAGATCGCCCTCACGGTCATCGACTCGGAGATCGACGGCTACAGGTACTACCTGGGCCAGCGGCAGGCGGATCTGGAGGGCTACCTGGTGACCCAGGTCGACCCCGCGTTCACAGGGCTCTTCGAGAGTCTCATCGCCCTCGCCGAGGTCCAGGCGGAGGCCGGCTTCGTGGGGACCGCCCAGAGCATCCTCGAGTCCATCGACATCGATATCCCACCGATCAGGACCGAGGCCACGTTCCAGGAGAAGTATTTCCTCCCGGCCGTCGGGGGGCTCGGGGCGCTGGCTGTCATCTTGGGCGCCCTGTTCTTCAGGGCCAATGGGAGGCTCTCGTTCACCAGGATGATCGTGGAGGACCAGATCAGGGAGCTCGAGGGGCTCACATTGAGGGCCTCGAGGACGGACAGGAACCTGGGCCAGAAGCTCCAGGAGATAAATGACAAGTTGAAGGAGATGGAGGAGAACTAGATGGCGGAGAGCGGATACTCGAGCACTATTCACATCGTTGGGCTAGGAGGGGCGGGGACGAACATCGTCGAGTCATTCCTGAGGAACGAGAAGACCATGGACCTCCTCGAGACGGGAGTCTCGCGGCTCTCGTTGATGGCTCTCGACATCGCCGACCCGGACATCAAGAGCCTCGAGGAGACCCACAAGATTGTCACCGAGGTGATGAAGCGGAACGGGGTCCCCCAGGAACGCCTCAGCCTCATAGCCCAGTCCATAAAGTTTCCCAGCGCCGAGGCGATGTTCGACTTCGTCCAGCACAAGTTCAAGGAGCACCTCACCAACGACGGGATCAAGGTCAAGAAGTACAACCCCTGGCTCCCCTCCACGGTGGCGATCCCTCCCCTTGCGGGAGGCGCCGGGAGGCGGAGGTCCCTGGCGAAGGCGATCTATACCCTCAACTACTACCAGCTGGGCATCATAAAGTCCCTCATTAACATGTTCAAGGATCACGCCCTCTCCTCCATCACCAGCCCCATCATACTCATCATCTTCGGCCTCGGCGGGGGCACCGGCAGCGGCATCATCCTCGACTTCGCCCGCCACCTCCGGGCATCGGTGGGCTCCGGGGTCCCCATCATCGGGATGGGCATCCTCCCCTGCGCGGGCGACGACCCCCCGGCTAAGGGCTACTCGGGGTACAACGCGGTCATGGAGTTCTCTTCGGTGCTGAACCGGGAGACCAACGAGGCCATCGTGAAGGGGCTCGGTGAGGTCTACAGGAACCCCTTCAACGCGATGCTCTTCCTCCCGTTGATGCCGGCGTACTCCAAGACGGGGAATATTATCTTGGCCAGGGACGAGGTGGACGAGATGGTCACCGAGATGATCTACGTCCTCATGGACTTTGACATGGCGGACGTGCTCAGCGGCATCGGGACCGAGGTCGGCCTCGGGGAGAACAACATCCACACCCTGAGCATGGTTAAGGTCAACTACCCCGTGGACGCCTACGTCAACGCGTTCAAGTCGAAGCTGGAGATGATGCAGCAGCTCCAGACGATCAGGCTCGAGAAGCTTGAGGTCCTCGAGATGATCAACGCCGTCCTCGGTGTGAAGCACCGGGAGGTCTCCCAGCTCTACAAGCAGTACCTCATCAGGACCAACGCCTTCAGCGAGGACGAGTTCGACGAGAAGCTCCGGCAGCTGGTCCACGGGAGCCCCCGCTTCGACGAGGACTACAACCTCTACATCAGGGGGGTCCAGGGGCAGATCAGGGACTGGATCGATGAGGCCCTCCAGTTCATCACCACGATCAAGGTGATGGCCGAGGACGGGACCATCGAGGACTCCATCGTGAACCTTGTGCTCCAGGGGGAGGACGGCCAGTACCAGGACAACCTCGAGGGGCTCATGAAGAACCTCATGAGGACCCACACGGACTTCGGGGTGCTCAAGGGCGCCATCTTCGAGAGGCTCCAGCAGCTGGTCCCCAGCTCCCAGGTTCTCAGTGTGCAGCAGAAGAGGCTCCTCGAGGACTTTATGAACATCGCCGAGCTCACGGACAAGACCCTGGAGATCCTCAGGTTCTACAACGAGACCCGGCACCTCACCGACGCCATGATCAGGCGCTACGATATCCTTCCCCAAGATGAGCTGCAGCCCATCAACTTCCAGGAGATAAAGTCGGAGCTCACCACCCTCTACCACCTCCTCCAGCTCATGGTGAGGACCCCCCAGGACGAGGTGAAGATGATCGACGAGCACCTCACCTACCTCCAGGCCCTCATCGGCAAGTTCAGGGGCAGGAGGGAGGGGGTCGAGAACGAGATCTTCCGCCTCGAGGAGCGGAAAAAGAGGAAGGAGTTCGATAAGGACAAGTACGAGAAGGAGTCGGGGGGATTCCTACGGTTCGGGAAGAAGCGCTACGCCCGGGACAGGCTCAAGGAGATCGAGCGGGAGCTCCGGGTCAGCGACGAGGAGACCCTCAACCTCACCGACGACATGGACAGCGTGGAGAAGGTGATCGAGCTCTACGAGGACCTCCTGAAGAAACTGGAGGTCACATCCGACTACAGGAAGAAGCTCACCGCCATCCTAGACCTCGCGAAGGAGTACCAGGCCCTCTTCTCCGAGATAATCAAGTCCAAGAAGTTCTACGAGAGGACCACGGAGCTCACCCAGGAGGAGCAGGTGAAGATCATCCACAAGATCGTCACCGAGCAGGAGGACGCCCTGAGCAGGGAGGGGATCCTCACCGAGATCCTGGACGTAGAGCACTTCAAGGATTACATGCGGAGCGTGGTCAGGGTCTACAGGACCCCCAACATCATGGGGCTGAAGTCCAGCTTCCGATCCGACTACCTATGGGTCACAGTCCAGTCTCCCCCCGGCCTCTGGGACTCCGACCTCACCCAGGAGCTAAACACGGCCCTGGCGGGCTATGTCACCGGGGACGTCTCCAAGACCATAACCGTGAGGGAGGTCGCGGCAAGGGATCCCTGGGTGATACGGATCGTCGTGGTGGGGGCACGAGGAAAGGTTGAGGATCTGGCGTCGTACGACGAGATGGAGAGGATCAACAGGAGGGCTTCGGATTTCGAGGCGAGCCTCTCCAGGAGCTTCCTCGTGGAGCACAACCCGTCCCTCGAGGAACTCCTCAAGAAGCTGCGCTAGGACTCCTCCACCCCTGGGAGGAGGGTCCCACAGATCTTTGCCCAGACGTCCTTATCGTAGAAGCCGTGCTCCTTGATCAGGTTGTCGAAGCGGGAAACCCTCTCACTCACAGTCTCGAAAAGGCGATCCGTGTCGAAGCCCCCCACGAGGATGACGACGTCGATCCTGTCGTTGAGCTCGTCCACGTAGATGGGCTCACAGATCTGGGGGACATCGATCTCGAGCCTCTCCTTGAGCCAGCGGTTCACCTCGAGCTCTATGAACCCCTTGGTGAGCCTCCCCTGCAGCCTCAGAGGCGCCTTGACGAGGACATAAATGATGGAGGCGGTGGAGATATCGAAATCCAGGAGAGGCTGCTCCAAGGTGATGTCCAGGATGTTCCTCAGGCTCTCATAGATCTCGAGGCTCGAACCCGACGCCATTAGGACCGTGAAGAGCTCTACCCGGAAGGAACGGGACAGCTTGACCAGATCCTTCACGATGCCCTCTTTATCGAGGAGCAGCTCCACGAGATATCTCGGCACGAGGTCCCCGGAGAGCCTGTCCCCCTCCCTGTTCACGCTTATGAAGTCGTCGAGCCGGGCCCGGTCCAGGAGAAGCAAGGGCCCGGAGCCCTGGCTGAGGAGGAGGCCCAGGGATGAGAAGGCGTTGAAGAGGGCGTCGGAGCTGTGGGTCACAGAAGGGAACACCGACACGAGCAGGGCGTCCTTCTGTCCCTGAACCAGATGCTCGTTCAAAATGGGCAGGGCCCCGGCGGTGACCCCTTCTCCGAGGGAGCCCAGGATCACGAACTCCTCCTGATAATCGAAGATATTCCCCTGGAAGGATTCCAGGAAGATCGAGTCCTCCCTGAGGAAGGTATGGATGTCGAACCAGTAATGGGGCTCGAACGCGGTATCGAACTGGATCGTTTTCTCCGGTTCGTTTCCGCCGGCTGCGCCGAGGAGCTCTGCCTCCTTCCTATGGATGACCCGGAGGAGGGCGGGAGCGTCTTTACTGTAGAACTTCCTGGAATCCATCAAGGATTTATAGGCGTACTGCCCCACCGATATCGCCATCTGGCTGGGTATAACGGGGAGAATACCGTCGATATGATTCTTCACCCATCTCATAATGTTGGGGCCGCTATCGCTCGACGCCATCTGAGGACACAAGTTATAATCTAATCCATATAAAGTGTCGTGGAGGACATGGGTATCTCGCTGATCACGGACCCCCGGGCCTCGGAGGCCGCGGGGAAATTCATCACCCTAGTCGTGACGGCTGCGAGCATGTCCCTCGCATTCACCCTCATCCCCCTGTTCCCCTTCCCCCTGCCCTTCATCGTTGCGGCTCTCGTCGCCTACGCCACATACCGTAACCCTCCCATCGGCGCCTTCACGGGGAGCATGATCATCCTTCTGGGCCTCTTTTATCACCTCTCCCGGATCGGTTTCTTCGAGCTCTTCCCCGGCCCCTGGATGAGGCTGCTGGCCATGGTCATCCTGGTGGTACCCTTCTTCATATTACCCCCCATGCTCACCACAAACATCTCGATTATAGCTATGGACATCGGCATCCTGGCGGTCTCCCTCCTCTTCTTCACCGAGACATTCTACTTCGCCGTCCCCCTGATCCTGATCTTCGCGACCATCTACAACAGGAGGGGCATCATCGTGACCATCTCATACTATGCGTCCATCTCCCTCCCGCTGCAACTGATGCAGTACCTCAAGACCTTCAGCGTCGGGGTCCCTCCGCCCCTCTACGCACCTCTGAACGTTATCTTCGTCGACATCCAGGAGGCGATGAGGCAGGTCAGCCTCTCGGAGATCTACAAGATATTCAGCGTCATCGGGGGGCAGCTCCTCGCGGCGACCAGGAACGGGGGGGTGATCGACCCGGCCATGGCGAGCTTCATCAACTCCCTCCCCGGGATGCTCATGTTCATTATCATCATCGGGGCCCTCATCTCGGTGGCCGCCCTCATCTCATTGAAGCTCCCCGAGCCATTGAAGAAATCCAAGCTCCCCCGGAGATACGAGGAGGCGATGATCTACACGATACCCACCGCAACCGCCTCCGTGACCAACGTCGCTTTCTTCGTCCTCCTGGGGACCCTTAGGGGACCCCTCGCCTTCGGAGCCGTCGTGGACCAGTCGATACTTGTCCTCTCCACGGTCTTCACGGTGGTCCTCTCGACCCCCGTGAGCCTCTCGAGGTACTTCGTGGACATCAGGGAGGTCCTGGAGAGGCGGGTGGAGGAGACATCGAGGAAGGCGGAGGAGCTCCTCGGGGAGATCGAGAGCTACGTGAACTTCATCGAGGAGACCCGGGGATCCCGGCCCACCTCCTTCATGACCCTCAGGACCCGGATGCTCGTGGCCGCGGACGAGCTCAGAGACATCCTCTCCAAGCTCTCGGCCAACCCCAAGCTGAAGGATGTGGACGGGTACATGAGGAGGGTCTTCGCCCAGATGAACGACGACGTCACCAACTTCAAGTTGCAGCTGGGGGTCGCCATCGACGACCATATCATCTCCACCAAGTACGAGTACCTCGAGGCGGCGAAGGAGATCCAGGAGCTCGGCCTCGCGATCAAGGCCCCCGTGATTGATGACCCCCCTGAAGACGCGTCCGTCGAGGAAAAGATAGCCTACATCGGGGAGCTAGTGGAGGCGGGGGGCTCCCTCGTCGAGGAGCTGATCCTCACCTCGGACAGGATCTACGAGATCATTCACAGCCTCTTCGAGCCCAACCTCCCCGGGGTGAGCCCCATACTCCAGATCTCCCGGGAGGAGGCCGACAAGGAGGACCCCTGGATCATCGTCGACGCCATCGTCTCCAGTCTCAAGAACTGGGAGAAGCAGTACTCCGCGGAGATCGAGAGGTCCACCCAGCCCATCAAGGACTCGGTGGAGACCATCATAGAGCTGAGTAAACGGGAGTACACCCTCCTCCCCATCCTCGGGGACAGGTTCTACATGATCAAGGAGCTCGCCGGGGAGCTCGAGGTGAAGGACTTTAGCGGGGACGGGGCCGACCTCAAGGTGCTCAGGGTCATCCTCATCAGGGACACCATCCTCGCCACCGTCGACGTCGTGGCCCGGGTCATCGGGATCCTCTACGACCACCTCAGGGACCTGGAGAGGACCATCGACTCCCTGATGCCCCTCGAGGACTATGAGTGGAACAAGAACCTCACCCTCATCGACAGGATGAACACCAGCCTAGAGGTCATCAACGACTACGGGAACAGGGAGATCAGCGAGATCATCAGCCACCTCTACAGGATCCTCAGCTACATCGACGAGGCCGTGGACACCATCGAGTACTACAACGAGAGACGGGAGCTCCTCCTCAACTACGCGATCCTCGAGAAGAAGATCGACAGGATACTAGCAAACAACCACGAGGTCCGCCTCGAGGATCTCGGGGTCTCCGAGAAGTTTGGGAGGGAGTATCTCAAGCTCTACCTGAGGAGCCACTCAAGGGAGACCCCCCTCGAGGAGGTGGGCGACTCCCTCCGGAGGCTCACCTGATGCCCGGGATCAGGGGAAGATTGGCCAGGGGGAAGACTGGGACCCTCGAGATAGAGGAAGACAGGATCGTCATCAAGGAGGAGAAAGGCGTCTTCAGCAAGAGGCTCGAGGAGGTCATGGGGATCACCCTCTCCGAGGCCATATCCACCTCCATCGAGGAGAAGCAGCCCCCCTTCAGGAGCATGATCCGGATCAAGATCGAGTACCAGGAGAGCGAGGAAAGCCTTGAGGCCCTCTTCTTCTCCGAGGACATGAGTGGCCTCGAGGCGATTAAGGCCAAGATCGATGCAGACATCGAGAAACGGAGGGAGGCCGCTGAGCGGGAGGAGGCCGCGAGGAGGAGTGAGCGGGAGTCCCATGTCCACCACATAAGCCTGGTCCTCGAGATAGTGGATCAGATCTTCCAGATCCTCGCAGCGCTCCACGGGGAGCCGAGATGGGAGCTTATGTCGAGTAGCATCGCCGAGGCGGAGAGCGTCGTGATAGAGATGGAGTCCCTCGGAGTAGTAGCCCCCGTCACCATGGACGTCCGGGGCCTCTTCTCTGCCGTCACGGAGAGGAAGGCCGAAGAGATCAAGGAGGAGGCTTACGCTATCCTCTCCGTAGCTCACAGGGACGCGGAGAGGCTCGCCCATTATGAAGGGATAGAGAGCTTCGACCTGGAGCTCCACGAGGTCTTCGTGAAATCCTACCTCCTGCTCTGGGACCTGTATCTCGCCGAGAGTATCGGAGGCCCGGTTGACGTGGAAGAGATTAAAACCCTTAAGGAGACGTTCCAGAGATTGGGCCGGTTCACCGATAGCAACGCCTGCCGAGTCGCGCTCCAGGAGATGGACAGGTTAGATATCCTGGAGGGCATCGCTCCGCGTTTCGAGGGGCTCAGGCTACTGATGCTTCAATGCATGGAGAGCCTCATCGAGTAGCCCCGTCATCTCCTCCCGTACAATTGTGCGATCAGGGATAGCAGGGAGAGAAGGATCAGGAGAGGGGACGTCACGAAGTAGAAGCCGTCCCTCCTGTAGACCCAGATCAGGAACCATGGCACCTGGTCGAGACTCGGGAGATAACGGGCCAGAAAGGGGAGCAGGACCAGCAGCAGCCCGGAGACGATCAGGATGAGGCCGAGGATCGTGAAAGACTGATAGTTGGGCTCCAAGGTGTCACCCGTAGAATGTGAAGGTCCATCGTATTAAAGCCATGAGGAATAGGCGAAATAGTTATAACGTGTACGGCACTCCCCGATCCAGTACCTCGGGAGGATTATATACGCGGATTATCGTGATGGGCCCCCCGGGCTCCGGCAAGGGTATCAGGGCGAGGATCATCGGAAAGATGTTTGATATCCCGGTGATAACAGCCGGCGACATGCTGAGAGAGGCGGCCTTCAACGAGACCGAGGAGGGCCTCGTCGCCGAGGGATACATGAATCGGGGAGAGCTGGTCCCCGATAACATAGTCATCACGATCGTGGAGGAGCGCCTCAGCAGGCCCGACGTGGGAAAAGGCTTCGTTCTGGACGGCTTCCCACGGAGCATGAATCAGGCGATCGCCCTCGACAGGATCCTCAAGAGACTGGACGCCAAGATCGACTACGTTGTCGCGGTCTCGGCGAGACCGGAGGCCATCGTGGTCAGGCTCTCCCTCCGGAGGATATGCTCGAAGTGCGGGGCGATCTACCATCTCAAGGACATCATGCCCAAGGTGGAGGGGGTCTGCGATGAATGCGGGGGCAAGCTCATCCAGCGTGAGGACGACAAAGAGGATATCATACGGCGTAGGTTCGAGGTCTACGAGAGGCAGACCTTCCCCATCATCGAGAGGTACTCCACGGTGGGGAAGCTCAAGGAGACAAGCGGGGAACTCGAGATCGAGGAGATCCCGTCCGTCCTCGAAAAGCTGCTGAGCCCCCGGAGCTAGGTTTTATACCCGAACTTCCGGAGGATCTCCTTCCTCCAACGCACCGCTTCCTCGTCCTCGACACCCAGAGGTGGATGGCCGTCGATGACCCCGAGTATCCCTCTACCCTGCTCCGTCTCAGCCACCACGACCTCCAGGGGGTTCGCCGTGGCGGCGTAGATGGTGCAGACCTCGGGGACCACCTTGATCTGGTTCAGGACGTTGATGGGGAAGGCGTCCCTCATCAGTATCACGAAGGAGTGGCCGCATCCGAGCCTCAGGGCGTTGCCCGCCGCGGCCTCCTTGAGCCCCTCGTCATTGCCTTCCACCCGGACGAGGCGATCCCCGGAGGACTCGCAGAAGGCGAGGCCAAACTTTACCGTGGGGGTCGAGGTGGTCATCGCCTCGTAGAGGTCCTCCACGGTCTTGATGAAGTGGCTCTGGCCCAGGATGAGGTTGCACCCCTCGGGGGTCTCCATCTTCACGGCTTTGAGATCCATTGAAAACCATGATGGATCACGGGGGCCGCCCATTTGAGAGTTACGCTCATTTGGGAAACATATTATACCACCCGCTGAGGAGGATAGACTGATGCCGGGGAGTTGGCGAGAGGACGGGTTCTCGAGCCTGAGACGGGATAACCCTTTCCTCAGTTGGGGGGATGTCCCCCAAAGTGTGGCGCCTTTTGTCCCGACTCCCGTCAACGTGGTCCGGAGGATGCTGAAGCTCGCAGGGGTGGGCGTCGACGACGTTGTCTACGACCTGGGCTGCGGGGACGGCAGGATCCTCTTCATGGCCATCGAGGAGTTCGAGGCCGAGCGAGCCGTCGGTTACGACATCAATCCCTCGATGGTGGAGCCCCTACGTGAGAAGATCGAGAACAGTGGCCTTGAGAACAGGATCGAGGTCGTGAACGCCAACTTTTTCGAGGTGGATCTCTCCCTGGCTTCCGTCGTGACGATGTATCTCACCACCTCGGGCAACTCTAAGCTCAGGCCCAAGCTCGAGGAGGAACTCGGGGATGGAGCCAGGGTCGTGAGCCATGACTTTCCGATCCACAATTGGGCCACCGATAAATCCTCGGAGCCCCCCCACTACACCATAGGGTCCCACAAGATCTACCTGTACTGCGTCCCCGAGGCCTTCGAGAACGAGATCAGGATACGACGCAACAAAGAGGAGGAGGGGCGATGGCAAAGGATAAGGAGCCTCTTCCTCGGAGAGACGCCCTAGACCGCTCCCAGCACCAGGGCTAGTAGGGCCATCCTGAGATAGATCCCGTGCCTCATCTGCTTGAAGTAGAGGGCGTGAGGCGTGTCGTCGACGTCGGTGGAGATCTCGTTGATCCTAGGGAGAGGGTGCATCAGCTTCATGTCCTCCTTGGCGCCCCTAAGGAACTCCTTGTCGATGAGGTAGGCGTCCTTGAGCCTCTCATAGTCCGCGGGGTCGGAGAACCGTTCCTTCTGGATCCTCGTGGCGTAAACGATATCCATCTCGGGCAGTATGGACTTCAGGTCCTCGGTCTCGGTGTAGTCCAGCTTCCCCTCGACGTCGTCGATAACGTCCTGCCTCATCTTGAGGGAGTCGGGGGAAACGAAGTGGCATTTGACGTCGAAGTTCCTGAGGGCTACGGCGAGGCTGTGGGTGGTCCGGCCGAACTTGAGGTCCCCCGCGAGGGCGATGTTGAGGCCGTCGATGGTCCCCTTCGCCGTCCTGATGGTGTGGAGGTCGAGGAGGGCCTGGGTTGGGTGCTCCCAGGGGCCCGAGCCCCCGTTTATCACCGGGACCGAGGCCACTTTGGCAGCCATCCTCGAGGACTCCTCGTCGGGGTGGCGCATCGCGATGATATCCGAGTACTGGCTCACGGTCCTGATGGTGTCGGCGAGGGACTCCCCTTTCTCAACCGAGGAGCCCGCGGGGGTCGCGAAGCCTATCACGCTCCCGCCCAGCCTGTTCATGGCGGACTCGAAGCTGAGCCGGGTCCTTGTGCTGGGCTCGAAGAATAAGGCCGCCAGGACCTTCCCCTTGAGGAGGTCGGATCTCTCCTGCTCCAGCTTGACCATATCGTCGGCCGTGTCGAGGACGAAGTCGATCTCGGCGCGATCGAACTCCCTCATGGAGATGATGTTTCGTCCCTTGAACGTCTCAGCGTTTACCATGAACGCATCACTAGAAGGTCCCTGCATTAACGATATAAAAAATTTGAGAGAAAGCAAAGGGAGGATCAGGGGACGATGTGGGTGCCTGTCTTCCCGTCGATGGCGTCCACGGCGTTGTCCAGGGAAGTGATGGTGGCCCTCCTTCCCCCCCACTTGACGAAGCGGATGCAGGCCTCCACCTTGGGGCCCATGCTCCCCCGGAGGAAGTGGCCCTCGGCGAGGAGCCTCTCCGCCTCCTCGAGGCCGACCTCCCCCACGGGCTCCTGGTCGGGTTTCCCGTAGTTGAGCATCGCGTGCTCCACATCTGTGAGGACGAGGAAGTCGGTGGCATCGATGGCCTCGGCCATCCTCTCCCCGGCCTTGTCCTTGTCGATGACCGCGAACACACCCTTGAGCTCGCCGTTGTCGTTCTCCTTCATGACCGGGATGCCGCCGCCTCCCGACGCGATGACAACGACGCCCTGATCTACGAGGCTCCTGATAGTTCCCCCCTCTACGTTAGCGATAGGATCGGGGGACGGGACCACCCTCCTGTAGGGTTTGGGGCTCGAGCCCTCGGGGAGCACTCGCTTGATGACGAAGCCCGTCCTTTTCTCCTCGCGATATTCCTCCCCGGCCGGGGGGTCGATGACATATCCCTGGGTCCGGGCGAGCTCCTCCGCCTCCTCCCGGGAGAAGAAGTTGCCGATGGGCTTAGTAGGGTCGAGGAACTCGGGGTCGTCGGGGCTCACCAGGACCTGGTTGACCACCGCAACCACCGGGACATCCGCAGCGTCGCCGCCCGCTTTCTTGAGATAGTTCTGGAGGGTCTGCTGGAACATGTAGCCGATCTGACCCTGACTCATGGAGCCCACCACATCGAAGGCCTGCGCGGGGACGATGCCAGATCCGGCCTCCTGCTGTACCAAGAGGTTGCCCACCTGGGGCCCGTTCCCGTGGGTGATGGCGATCCGGTCCCCCTCACCCTGCCTCTCGATAAGCTTAACGATCTGCTCACAAGTGATCGCGACGTTGCTCAGCTGCTGAGCCGTGGTCCCCTCCTCGGTCCTCCGCTTGATGGCGTTGCCCCCGAGGGCGATCAATAATCTTCTCCCCATTTTTGGTCACACTTTCCTCTTCCTTGAGGGATAGAGATAATGCAAAAACACCTATTTATCGCTTTAAGCTTCCGAGGAGGGTATTTCTTTAAATCTGAACGAGGAGACTTGAAGGTCATGTTGAATGATATCTCGAGGATGGTCGAGGAGAACCGGGGATACGCCATCTCTTTCCTCCAGAGGCTGATCCAGACCCCCAGCCCGAGCAGTGAAGAAGGGGAAGCTGCCAAGGTCACCGCCGAGGAGATGAAGGCCTCGGGCTTCGACGATGTGAATGTGGACCGTCTCGGCGACGTCATGGGCACGATCAGAGGGGCGGGAGCGGGCAGGAGCATCCTGTTCAACGGCCACCTCGACCACGTCCCCCCGGGGGACATGGATGAGCCGTACTCCGCTAGGCTGATGGACGGATCGGCGTTCGGAGTCGAGGGGGAGGTGGTCTACGGCAGGGCCGCCTCGGATATGAAGGGGGCCCTCGCCGCCATGGTGATGGCGGGGAAGGTCATCAAGGACCTCGGCATCCAGCTCGAAGGGGATTTCAAGGTCGCCGCCGTCGCCCTCGAGGAGGTGGGAGGAGCCGGGACCCAGGCCACGATCGAGGAGAGCGGATTCACCTCAGACCTCGTGGTGATCGGGGAGGCGACCGAGATGAAGGTCGCCCTGGGGCACCGGGGCGGAGTGAGAGCAGACGTCGTGGTTAAGGGGAGGAGCTGCCACGCGAGCGCCCCGGAACGAGGCGTCAACGCCCTCTACAAGGCAGCGGAGATCATCTCCAAGATAAGGGCGGATCTCATCCCGAGGCTCCCCGACCATCCCCTCTACGGGAGGACCTCCATCGCGATCACCCGGATCTCTGTGAAGCCCGACACCTCCAACGTGGTGCCCGAGGAGTGCAGATTCCACATCGACTGCAGGAACAATCCGGACTACTCCGTCGGCGCTCTGGTGGAGGATCTGGAAGGGTTGATCGCCTCGATGAAGGAGGTGGATCCAGAGCTCGAGGCCGAGGTGGTGACCACGAGGCGCCCGGGTACAGAGAGGAGCTTCACCGGCTTCTACACGGATCCTGAGGAACACCCCATTGTCCAGGAGGCGAAGGAAGCCGTATCTGAAGCCCTCGGACATGAGACGGAGACCAAGGTCTGGACCTTCGGTACCGACGGCAAGTTCTACGCCTGGGAGGGGACCCCGGTGATAGGTTTCGGACCGGGAGAGGAAAGGTTCGCCCACACCAGCCATGACCACGTCAGGGTCGACGAGTATCTCGAATCCATCAAAGTATACGCATGGCTGGCGTGCAAGATCTGCGGAGTGAAGGGATAGATAGGGGCCTCCCCGGTTAGGGGTAGAGGCCGATCCTCTTCAGGAGAACAACGAGGGTAGGAGACATCTCGTAGTCATGAAAGTCTGCGGGCTTGACCCACCTCGCATCCAGGGCGTCCGAGGACGCCTCCAACGAGCCTCCCACGGGGTTGGCCAGATAGTCGACGATGACGAAGTGAAACTTGATCCTTTTCCCGTCTCCTTCGACGATCTTGTCGACGACCCCGAGAACCCCCACGATTTCCACCTCGAGCCCCGTCTCCTCCAGTGCCTCCCTCTTGGCGGCCTCCTTCGCCCTCTCCCCCAGCTCCACCATTCCCCCTGGGACAGACCAGAGGCCCGCGTCGGGCTCCGCCGCCCTTTTGATCAGCAGATACCGATCGTCTTTCTGGATCAGGACTCCGACGCCCACCATGGGCTTATCGGGGTAGAGGCGCCTCCCACTCATGTCCAGGATCATGGTGCTCGACCGATTTAATATGGTCCCCCCTCGCAGAGGGTTTATAACGCCTTGATCTCTAGGACCCTGAGGGTTTGATATGAGGCTCATCGTCTTCACCCAGGGTGCCTACGGGGAGCGGATCCTGTTGAACCTGAGGCGTCGTGCGCCGCAGGACTGGGTGATCGAGGAATCGGTGATACCCGGGGGTCTGCCGGTGATGATCGATGATCCCGAGGGGATCGTCGAGGACATGGGCTTAGGAGGGAGCTGGGACCTCGTCCTTTTCATGGGGGAGAGCCCATCAGCATTCACCCTTATACCCAGCATTCTGGAAAAGCTCAAAGTCGGGGCTGTAATCGCCCCGGTGGACGACTATGAATGGCTCCCTCGTGGGCTGGAACGGCAGATCGGGGGCTATGTCGAGGAGATGGACGTGGAAATCGTTTTCCCCCGAACATTCTGTGCTCTCACACCCGTGGGGGTGCCCCAGATCGACGCTTTCGCGGAGCTATTTGGCGCCCCCGGGCTGGAGGTCGAGGTGGTCGACGGGAAGGTTCAGTGCGTCGACGTCCTGAGGGGCGCACCCTGCGGCTCCACTCACTACATGGCGGAGAAGCTCCCGGGCACCAAAGTCGGTGATGCGAAGCCCCGCGCTGGCACCCTTGTCCAGATCTATCCCTGCCTCGCCTCTAGAAAGGTGGACCGCTTTTTCGGGGATTCACCGATCCATGTGGCGGGGAAGATCGCCGAGAAGGCGTTGGAGAAAGCCCTCAGGGAATAGGCCTCAGTCGTCCAGGGCTATCTGAGGCTGGGGGGCCTCGCCCTGGGATGCGAGTTCCATGTGGACGAACCTGCTCATGGGGGTCGTTGTCGCCGAGGCCGGGTAGACCTCGGGGAGGACCTTGACCCATATGGGGAAACGGCATTTGAGGGCCGTCCCCTTCACGATAGCCTCTCCCTGGGGGAGGTCCCCGATGAGACGGCTGAACTCGTCCCCCACGATCTCGGCGAGGCGCTGCCTGTCCAGATCCTCGAGGCTGTGGCAGATGATGTTGTTCGCGCACTGTGTCACCACGGTCTTGTCCACCGTAGCGAGGCGCTGAGTGACGATCCAGAGGCCCACTCCGTTCCGTCCGCCGTTGGTGGCGATCTCCTTCACGACTCCCAGGAGCTTCCCCCGGGCGTCCTTGTCCCCGAGGTCGAAGACCCCCCGCTGGGGAGCGTAGTACATCGCCTCCTCGAGGACCACGACGCACCCGAACCTCCGGTTCTCCAGGGCCTCCCCGAAGATCCTCCGGAGGACCTGGGCGACGACTAGATGCTTCTGGGACCATGTGTCCTTGCCGGTGGAGATGTCCATGATGACGACATGGCGATCCTTGAGGAGGTCCACAGGGTCGAGGGGCATCAGGTCTCCGTCCGGTATCAGCCGGGAGCCCGTGATGGCGTTCATCACCTGCTGTCGGTACTGCTCGAACTCGTCCGCCTTCTTGTTGAACCCGAGGGACTCCGCCCCCACGTACTCCACCGCCTTCCTCAGGTTATGCTTCGTGACCGGTGAGGCCTGAGCGTAGAGGACCTTCAACGCCTTGACCAGTATCTTGGCGTTCCACCATGTCTTCTGCCATCCGAACTCGGCGAGATAGTCCTCCCAGGGGATATCCGAGGGCTGGAAGAAGCGCATCCACGGGACCTTGAGAACCCTGTCGATGCCGAGACGCTCGATGAGGCTCGAGTACTCCCCGTCCTTGTCCACCACGAAGAACCGGACAGGGGGATTCAGGCTGGCGGCCCTTGCGACCATGGAGACCGCGGTTGTCGTCTTCCCGGTCCCGACCGCCCCGCAGATGAGAGCGCTCTGCCGGATCAGGGGATAAACCCCTAGCTCGACGTCGAGGTCGGTGCTCGGGTCGGTGCCCAGGAGGAGTTTCCACTCGCCGTTGGGCTTCGTGAACCTGGCGATGACCTCCCTCTCCGCGATGCGGACGGGGGTATTCGGGCTTATGGGGTGCCTGAGGGGCCTGAGGCTCCCGGCCTCATCGAGCCACCCCCACTGGTAGGCCCGGGCGTGGATCGTGGTGCCCTCCGGGTCCCCCAAGACCCTCCCCTCCTGGAGAAGAGCCTCCTCGTACTCCCGGACCCTCCTGTGGGGGTGAACCCCGGTCACCTGATAGACCACCGGAGAGCCATTCTTGGGGTGCTCGACGTAGACGAGGTCCCCCTTCGCGAGCTCCTTGCCCCTGACGAGGATCACGGTGATCTCGTCGACCCGGTACTCCCCGGTACCGCTGTACGTGTATCCGACGGTCATGCTCCCATCCATTGCCCCTCACCCCAGTACGGAGCCAAGTGGCTCATCTCGCCAGTGGTTCTCCCCACCCTACCCACGATGTCCCTGTAGACCTCCCCGATGAACCGCCTCGAGACCTTCACCTCCTCGTCGGCCCGGACGATGGGCAACGGGATGCCCCTCCAGACGCTGGAGCCGTAGCAGTAGTCGGCCACGTCGTCCAGGCTCCCGAGGCAGTATGCGGGGAGGTCGATCCTCACCGGGGGGATGGACCACTCCCGAGAGAGGCGGATGTAGAACGAGTAGATGGGGTGGCCGATAGCGTCCATGAAGGGGGTCGCCCGTACCGCCTTCTGGACTGCGGATCTCGGGGAGAAGATATCGGTCCTCTCCCCCGGCCTCAAGGCGTGGAGGAGGAGGAACGAGTCGGGGAGCTCCGTCACCTTCTGGAGCCCCAGGTTGTAGACGAGGTACCGGGCCGAGGGGCGCTTGACGACGCCGGCCACCGACACACCTTTCTCGCGGCACACGTCGAGGAAACCCCTGACCGCGGTTATGAGGCGCTGCCTATCCGCCTCCCCTCCAGCCCTGCTCCACCAATTGCTGAACACCAGGGGACCATCCACCAAGATAAGCCGGGCCTCCGGATCGCTCTCAACGTACTGAGTTGCGGTCTCGAAGAGCTTAGCCTCCCGCCGAGTGTTGATGATGCCCCCGAGCCGCCCTCCCTCGATGCGGTACGGGAAACAGAAAGACTCGGGCTCCAGAAAGAAACGCCTCCCCGAGGGGAAAGAGTAGGCCAGGGCGCTGATGACCGCGAAGCGCCTCGAGGCGAGGGGGAGGATGTGGCTCCCCGCGTCCACCCCCGCCACCTCGCTGAAGGGATCCCTCTTCGTGGCGGAGTGTATCGCGATCTCCTCCCGGATCACCTTCGCAAGCTCCTTCACCGCGGGCATGTCGCCCTCGACCTGGCTCGTCACCTCGTCCAGGAGGAGGTTCCGTATCGATAAATACAGATTCGGACGCGCATGGAGGTCGAGGGGGTCGCTTTCTACATCCGCCTTTTCCCTGTACGTGAGCACCTATCATCGACCTCAGAAGGAATACATACAACACTTTTTTTCCTGGATATTTAAACCCTATGATCGGGACGAGCGTAATTTCCGAAAAAGGTCGTTTTATATATAAAGGAAGAAATTACCACGCTCATAAAATGTTCGTACCTTACCGGACTCGGTCTTCAACCCAAAAGTAAAGTTAATAAGAAGATTCGGAAAAAGTAGGATGTATATCATGAAACACGATTATTCTCTCAAAGAACACGTCTTCAGGACCTTCCTCGCCGACCCGAGCCTGGGTCCCAGCGAGATGGCGGAGAAACTGGGGGCGAAGTACAACTCCGTGAAGGCTGTTTACGCGAAGCTCTGCGAGGAGGGGATGCTGAAGCGGGAGGGGAGGGGAAGCTACACGCCTGATGTATCGGGGATCCTCATCGGCCTCATGGACCGTGTCGAGGCTCTCGAGAAGCGGGAGAGGTAGGGGGTTCCATTGTCGAAGTTATGGGAAAAAGCGTTGAAGGAACTCAGTCCTAAGAGCAGTCAGTTCAAGGTTCTGATCTACCTCGCCTTCGAGGGGCCCTCGAGCCCCACCCAGATAGCCGAGGATACAGGGATCTCCCCCGGCACGGTGCGACCCGCGCTGAGAGCCTTGTTCTCCAAAAAGTATGTGACCCAGGAGAGGGATAGATCCTACAAGTCAAAGGTCCCCTTCACGGACATCGTCTCCGACCTCTTCACGAACGTGATACGCAGAGATTAAACACGGGCCGGGTTTGAGATGGGTTCCGAAGAGCTCGACGGGCTGAGGCGGGCCGAAAGCCAGCGTCAGGTCCTTCTCTACCTGATTGAGCAGGGGGAGCCCTTATCGTCTCAGGAGATCGCCAACGCCCTAGGGATCACAGTGAACGCCGTGAACATAGCCCTCTTCAACCTCCACAACAAGGGACTCGTGGACAGGGTCTCCCGGGGAGTCTACAGGTACAAGCTGGGGCCCATCATAGTGAAGCTCTTGGAGAGCTATCTGGACAGGTGAGACTGTGAGCCGGGAGGCGGAATTGAACGGGCTAAAGCTGGACACGGTGGCGTTCCAGGTTCTCAGCTACCTGACTTTCCGGGGGGCGCCTCTCAAGCCATCCCAGATCGCCGAGGGCACCAACCTGAAGCCCTCGACGGTGAGGGCGAGGCTCGCCGAGATGAAGGACAAGGGCCTGGTGACCCAGAGCCCTGCGGGCTACCTCTCCGCCGTGAACCCCTACGATATCCTCATGAAGCTCTACAGAGATATAAAGAAGGAATAGGGTGTTTATCCCATGTCCGAAGAGAAACTAGGAAACCTCAACGATAAGATGGAGGCCATCCTCGGGCTCAGCAAGGCCCCCAGCCAGAACATCGTTTTCTTCCATCTCCTGGGGACGGGGAAAACCTTGACCGTTGGGGAGATCTCCAGCGAGGTAGGTCTCACATCCAAGGCGACGGAGAGGACCGTCGCGAAACTCCTGGAGAAAGACCTCATACAGCGGGCGCCCTTCAGGGCCCGGTCCTACTCCTGCGACAGCAAGGAGATACTACTGGGCTTGCTGGTGACTGTCCAGAATCTGACAGATAGGCTCGACAAGAGGGGCCTCTAGGCCTATTTCTTCTTGAGGGGAGGCAAGACCTCCTCCTCGATCCACTTTACGCCCCTGGTGGAGAGCTTGTAGTAGGGGGCCCGGTCCACCGGCTTGAAGATGTGGCCTCGCTTCCTCATCTCGTGGAGCCTGGCGGGGACAGTGACCTTCTTCCCGCTCGCCGCCAGCCTCTTGGTGATCTCACGGGAGCTGGATTGGTGCTCCCGCAGGGCGTAGAGGATGAGGCCTATGGACGCGTAGTGGGAGAGCTTCTTCTTGGTGACGATGATGGGGCCGTCCCGCCCGATCTCGATTATCCCCTTCAGGTCGTCCTTCGCCTGGGTCACGAGGAGTTCGGAGACCCTGTCGTTCACCTCGCTCACAAAGTCCTGATCGAGCTTCGAGAGGACCTCCAGGACCTCTTTAGTGGTGTCGCCGTGGACGTTGATCTCCCCGAACGGGGTCTTGATGGCGAGGGATATGCGGGCCATCACGTCGTCTCCGGTTCGTTGATCACGTAGAGGTAGCCCTTCTTCTTATCCTTCCACCGCCTGATCCGGCCTTTCTTGACGAGCCAGACCAGGACTCCGGAGAGGGTGGTCTTGGGGAAGAAGATCGCGTTGGCCTCCATCGCCTCCCTGAGCTCGGAGATGGTCCGGGGGCTGTTGCCCCAGTCCGTGGTCAGGAGGGCCACGACGGCGTCGCCGCACTTGCTGGTCCTGTTGATCTTTGGATAGTCGAGTATCGAAGCAGGCTCAACCTCCGTCTGCTCAGGGACTTCCGGGAGGACGAGGCTCTCAACCTCGAAAGCGCTGGTCACCTTCCCGACGATGCTTGAGAGCTCGTCGAGCGTGGACAGGACCTCATCCTTGTCCCCTCCGAGCTCTACTTCCATGTCTCCGATCCTTACTTTGAGGTGGAATGGTGGCCGCTCCATGAGATCACATCTGATTGAGATAAACGGTAATACTTACGGTCTTAGAATATAATACTATAACGGCGCGACAGCGTCGTCTCCAAGGCGATCAAGTGAGACCCCGTCTCAGTGCTTGAATTAGGTTCTACATATCAGGACGGGCGCTTGTCTTCAAATTACGTTCAATGTAAAAAGGGGCATCATACCCCAAGATTATTTATTCTTGCTCAACTTGTCTCGGGCGAGGAAGCCGTAGTATGCCTCTTTGGCGTCGGCTGCGACGAATCTGACCTTGTCGCCGGAGATCCTCTCGTCCTGTGGCAGGAAGAACACGTTGTTGAAGGCCCCTCCTTGGTCCTTGTAGGTGATGTCCACCGTGATGGGAGTCTTGAACTCGAAAGGCGGGATCTCGTGGCGCCTCTTCAGGCCATCGATTACCGCCGCCTTGATGAGTTTTTGCGCCTTCTTCGGATGCAGGGACACGGCTGCGTACCTGCCTATCCCCTTCTTGACCGGTGCTGTCGCTATCTTGGTCGAGATGTTCTGGGTGATGTAATCCAGGCTGTCCTCGTCCCCCGATATCATCACGAGGGGAACCTTATAGTAACCGGCCAAGGAGGCGTTGAGGCAGGTCTCGGTGAGGCTCTTCCCGTTGAACTCCAGCTCCCTGACGTCCCAGATATGGCAAAGCACGCCGTCAACCTGGATTGGGTGGCCATGGGAGCCTATGCAGATGAGGGCGTCGAAAGTTTCGTCTATCCCGAGGGCCTCGTCGAAGAGCTCCGCGGAGTTGACGATTATCTTGACGTTCTCCGGGAACTCCTCGAAGTAGACGTTCATGGATTTCCCGTGAGCGTCGTTGAACCAGATCTCCGCGTCCGGGTCGACCTCGAGTACGCCCTCGATGGCGGCCTTCACGTCGTCCGTGGAGAACCTCTGGCCCCTCGGGTAGGCTGAGGGGGTATTAGGGTTCGGCCCAGTCATCCCACCGCCCGCGATTCCGGACACGCCTTCCATGTCAAATGAGATGTATACTTTCATTTCGCATCCGATCAAACATTAACTGCATTTTATTTAATGATTCTGAGGTGGGCGCCGCAGGCCGGAAACGGGCAGCTAACTCTACGCTTTAACGTTTCAGCCTTGCTTGGAGGGCCTCCCTGAGGAGGGCTTGCACGTCCTCCGCCCGGGCCCTCCCCCGGACCTCCCCCATAACAAGCCCCATGAGGGGACCGAACGCCTTCATCCCCATCTGCTCAACCATCTCCGACTTCTCGGAGACCCTTGCCTCGACCAGCTCCCGCAGCACTTCGCCGGTCATCATCCCGAGGCCGAGGGAGCCAAGGGCTTCGTCTGCGGACCGCTCCGGGTTAGAGGAGAGCCATGCCAGGAGCTCGGGGACTGACTCTTTGGCCGTCCTTCCCTCGTTAACCAAGGTGAAGACACCCTTCATCACTGGCTCATCGAGGCTTCCGACGGGAACCCCATCCCGCTCCAGGCTCTTCAAGGTCTCCGTGAGGGTGACCGCGAGGAGCGTGGTGTCTCCCATGCCTTCTTTCGCCAGCTCCTCGAAGAACTCGGTGTGGATCGAGTTCACTATCTGTCGGGCCAGCTTCTCGTTAAGGCCATAATCGGCTTTGATCCGTTCTAGCTTCTCCTCGGGCATCTCCGGGAGTGCCATCTTTAATGCCTCGAGTCTCTCAGAGGTGACGGTGATGCAGACTACGTCGGTCTCGGGGTACATTCTCGCCGCTCCGGGGCGGGGCCGTGTGAAGTGGGTGGTTCCGTCGGGGTTCGCTGACCTCGTCTCTCGGGGAACCCCATGAAGCGCTTGTTTAGCTCTAGCGACTACAGCTTCGAGAGCCCTCCTTGACTTGCCCTCATCGTCAGCCACTATGACCACAGCGTCCAATGCCTCCGCCCCCATTCGCTCCTTGAGGGCTTGGACCTCTCCCTCCGATATGTCGTAGGCGGGGAGCTCATCCGTGTGGAATATCCCTTTGACCCCCCCGTGAAAGCGGGCGTGGTCGGCCATCTCGGTGCCGAGCCTCCTTCCGGGACAGAGCTCGCTTCCCACTATCCCCGCGAAGCCGGAGAGCCTGACGGCGAGGACTTTTCCCCCATTTTTAAGGGCGTTCTTGAGGATACGGCTCTTGGTCCCCTTGAAGAGAACTGAGACGTCAACTATGTCTCCATTGAGATCCCCTTCCCCGACGCCTCGACCTGCCAGCTCCTCGGTCAGCCCCAGGAGGGCCACCTGTCTCTGGACCTCGTACTCCACGACCTTGGAGACGAGGCCGAGCTCCTGTACCCCCTTGATCTCGATGAGGGCGCCGTCGGTGATGGAGATGTTCACGTCCTGCCGTATGGAGCCGAGGCCCCTCCTCACCTTCCCGGTGGCCCTCAGGAGGCGCCCCACCGCGAGGGCCACCCTCTCGGCCTCCTCCGGGGAATAGATGTCCGGGTCGGTGGCAACCTCCATGAGGGGTATCCCGAGCCTGTCGATCCTGTAGCGGCTCACCTCCCCCTCGTCCCCGACCTTCCTCGCGGCGTCCTCCTCGAGGCCCACGTGCTGGATGCCGTAGGTCTTGCCTTCGGACTCGACTGAACCCCCCAGGCTCACGACGCATGTCCTCTGGAACCCGGTGGTGTTGGAGCCATCGACCACGATCTTCCTCATCACGTGGACCTCGTCGACTGGCTTGGAGTCGGCCATGAGAGCGAATGTGAGGCAGACGTCCAGGGCCTCGGGGTTCATCGGCCCCGGGGGCTCCTCGTCCATCTCGACGAGACAGCTGGTGGCCCTGTTCGCCTCGTAGAGCATCGTCCTCCCCTTCATGAACTCGAAGAGGGCTGCGGGGTCGATCTCCCCTAGCTCGCTCTGGCTGGGCCTGAGGCGTCGGAGGAAGGTGTACTCGGGCTCCTCCTTGAAGAGCTCGGGGGGACACTGGCAGAAGAGCTTGTGCTCGGTGGCGAGCTCCTGGTGGATCTCTAGGCCAACTTTGAGCCCCAGCTTCCCGTAGTCCATCAGCCGAACCTCCCGGTGTAGAGGGTCCTGTCCGAGTACTCGCCCGCGATGTTCTCCCGCATAAGCGCCTTCGCCCCCTCCAGGTCCTCGGAGTTGGCGAGGGCCCACATCAGCTTCACGTAGGCGGTCTCCGGGAGAATGTCCCCCAGGGGCTCGACCCCCAGATGCTGGAGTTCCCGGCCCGTGGTGTAGACGTCCATGTCGATTCTCCCCCAGATGCACTGGGAGGTCATCCCGACGTAGAGCCCCTCCTCGACGGCCCTCTCGATGACATCGTAGAGACCCGTGCTCACGTGGCCGAGGCCCGTCCCCTCCAGGATCAGCCCCCTGTAACCATCGTCGACGAACCAATCCACAAGTTTGGGCTGGAAGCCCGGGTGGAACTTCACGAGGGCGGTCTTCTCCTCGAAGCCGTCCATGACCTCGAGGGGGCCCTCATTCCTTCTTCGATAATCGTCCTCCAGCATCTCCACCCTTCCCTCGACCACCCTGGCGAGGGGCCCGGCGTTGACGGACTGGAAAGCGTACCTTGCGCTGGTGTGGCACTTCCTCACCTTGGTGCCCCTGTGGAACACGATGCTGGTGTCCGACGTGGTCTCGTGCATCCCTAGGACCACCTCGGCGAAGGGGGCAGTCGCAGCGGCGGTGACAACTCCCACCAGGTTCGTGGCGGCGTCGCTGCTGGGCCGGTCGGAGCTCCTCTGAGAACCCACGAGAATGACGGGGATGGGCAGGTTCCTCAGGGCGAAGCTGAGGGCCGCCGCGGAGTATCCGAGGGTGTCGGTTCCGTGGGTGATGACTACGCCCTCCACACCCTCGTCGACCTTCTCCTCCACCATCCTGGCCATCCCGGTCCAGTGGCGTGAATCGATGTCCTCGCTGAAGACGCTGTAGAGAATGTCCGCGTCGACGGCCGCAAAGTCGGAGAGCTCGGGGACGATGCTAAGAAGGTCCCTGGACGAGATAGCCGCATGGACTCCCCCCGTGGTGTAGTCGACACGGCTCGCGATGGTTCCCCCGGTGCTCACGATGCTCACCCGGGGGAGCCCCTCCTTCATGGTGGGAAGGGGTGGGGGCTTGAACTCGGGCTTCTCGGCTTCGCCTACGCGCTCGATCTGTGTGGAGGCGTCGAAGTTGACCCCGAGGTTGTAGCCGTTCCTGAGTTTGAGTACGACGTGATGTTCGTCATCGCTCTCGAGGCGGGGCATCAGGGACCCCTCGTACACCGCACCCCCGGACTCCACCTTGATCTGGTCCCCGATCCCGGCTCCGATGGCTTCGAGGGCCACTTTGAGTCTCCCCCTGTAGCCCTGCAGAGAGTCCTCGCCCATTATGAATCAGAACTTCCTATGCCGCAGGGGCTTATATTTGGTACTGCAAGAAACCATTGATTTCTAGATAGCCAATTGGGGTTACCGTCAGGTTGGCTTGCACGACCCATTCAATATACGGCGTTTTCAACGCTATGTCGGATTCCGTAATAATCTATTTATCTAATATCGAAAAGGGGGTGATGCGCGCGTGGATTAGCCTCCAAGCCAGTGGGCATTTCGAGTATAGTGAGGAGAGAAAAGGTGATCGAGCCAAATCCTGAAAGAATCGTTTACTTTGGCTTCATGGGCACAGTTTAAAAGGGGCATGATACGCTCGGAAACAACTTTGACAAGAATTGAAGGGTCCGATAATTTGAGAGAAAATGGTCAGCAAGAGGGGTCCAGACTCGAAGTCATGATAGTGGACGACGACAGGAATCTGTGCGAGAGCCTCGAGATGATCCTCAATGAGGTCGGGTATGGAGTTGTTTCCGTATATAACGGCGCGGATGCTCTACAAGCGGCACAGGAACACGAGTTCGACGCGGCTATCATCGATATTCGTCTGCCAGACATCGATGGGGTTGAGGTTCTCCGCCTGCTGAGCCAGAACGATACCAACATGGGGATCATGATGGTCTCGGGTGAAGCCACCGTGGAGACCGCTGTGGGCTCTCTGAACCAGGGGGCTGACGCCTTTTTGCTCAAACCGGTCAACGCCAGGGACCTCATCAGCCGGCTCGAGAGGATAACCCGGTTTAAGGCGGCCCAGAGGGAGATAGAGAGGCAGAGGCTCCTGCTGGACGACCTCTACGAGAACGCCCCCGTGATGTATCTCAGCGTCGATACCCAAGGGATCGTCAGAAGCATCAACAGGACTATGGCGGACGACCTGGGCTTCTCGAAAGACGAGATCCTAGACGGGCACATTTCTCGGTTGAGAGTAGATGAACCATCAGGCGGCGCCAACAGGCCCTCCACATTCGATCTCTCCACCGACCTCAACGGGTCCGAGTGGCTGCTGAGAAGGAAAGACGGATCCATTATCGATACCATACTTGATTTCTCTGAAGAGTTCGACAATGAAGGCAACCTGAACACCAAGCGAGTGGTCTTCAGGGATATTACCGAGAAAAAACTCGCCGAGTCGAATCTAAGGGAACTCGTTTTCAAGTTGAACGGCGTGTCGCAGGGCTGCAGCTATCTGTGTTCAGAGCACGAGTTGGCCTTCCGGATATACAGCGACCTCACGTTCCATGGTGTCCCCGGAGTCTGTCTGACACGGGAGAACCCCGAAGAACTGGAGACGAAATACGGCATCCATTCTGAGAACATTATATTGATCTCCTCTAGGGAGATGATGGGGCACAGGCACGTCTCGAATCTCCAGGAAGTCAACAGGGTCATCTCAGATTACCTTGAGAACAATGTTTCTCCCATTATGCTCCTGGATGGGCTCGAATACCTGATAAGCCGTTTCGAGTTCGATATCGTCTATACGTTCATCCAGGAGATAAGGTTCGATTTCATGGCGAAGCGGGGCATACTACTCATTCCCGTTCATCCCCAGACACTGTCTGAGAGGGAGCTGGCCCTCATCACCAGTGAGATTATGCTGCTTGAATTGAAGTAATTTTAGTTAACTATCTTGTTAGATAGGCGAAAATCGATGCGGGTCAAGACTGGAATCACGAACCTCGACAGAATCCTCGGAGGAGGGCTCCCCGAAGGATACTGCTACCTCCTACTGGGGGGTCCGGGCGCCGGGAAGACGACCTTCGGCGTCCAGTACATCTTGAACGGCATCACTGAAAGCGATGAGACAGGGATCTACGTCACCCTCGACGAGCCCCCATTCTCCATCGTCAACAACGCCAGGGAGAACTTTGGGTGGGATATGATCTCCCAGGAGACAAGGCACAAGCTCGCCCTGGTGGACGCCTCCCCCATGGACATTGATGCCCCGGCGGGGACTTACAGGATCAAGGGAGCGTTGGGCACAGAGGATTTCAGCATCGACAGCGTCCTGGGGCTGGTGAGCACCGCGAAGAGACGGCTGATCCCTACGGCTAGGCGCTGCGTCATCGACTCCGTGTCGGGGCTCCTCTTCCAATACGAGAAGCCTTTCATCCAGAGGCAACAGCTCCTGAAGCTCATCAAGGGTCTCACGGAGATGAGGCTCACCACGATCCTCCTGGGGGAGCTCCCGGAGGAGTCGATAGACAATCAGAGGTTTGGACCCGAAGCGTATCTCGCTCAAGGAGTGTTCGTGATGCACAACATCCGCTCGAAGAATGTGATGACGGAGGTCTTCCAGATCAAGAAGCTCAGGGGCCAAAAGTTCCCCAAGAAGATGATGCCCTACTCCATCGGGAAGTCAGGCGTGGAGATATACCCCGAGGAGAAGGTGTTCGTCTGAGTCAATCCATGGTACGGGAAGTATTGATGTGTCTCTCAGAGCATCCTGAGATATGTGTCCTTCTGCGGGGCATTCCCCTGCTCAAATAGCCCCAGGAACTCCTCGAAGAGTGCCTCGATCCTCGGATCCCCTTCGACCGCGGCGGACACCTCTTCGTAGTGCTTCTCGTCGTGGTACTTGTTGATCTCCATCCATTTCCGGGGGTTCTGAGGGTCCCTGTAGATCTCAACTCCGAGGCAGCCATGCTCGAGGTAGATCTGGATCGCTTTCTGCTCCAGCGGGATATAGTCCCTGGACTTCTCCGGTTGAAGGTTGTAGCGGTATGTGACGATGAACATGTTCAGCCATCGCTATTCCAGGCGCCCGAGGGTTAAATGTTTCCCCCGGGGAGGCGCTTTGAGACGTAAACCCCGTCCCTCCCGTACCCCAGTCTGGCATAGTACTCCTTGGTCCCCAGGGCGCTCATCACGAGCAGCTTCTCGACACCGTGCTCCTCAAATGCAACCTTCTCCGCCTCTTCCAGGAGCCTCTTGCCCCATCCCATGTGCTGCCATCCCGAGTCGAGACGGGAACCAACGGGGACCATGGGACCGTAGACGTGGAGCTCTCTGATGAATGCCGAGGAGGGCTCCGCCTCGGGCCGGTGAGGGCTGTCCGCGGGGATCCTGAGCCTGATGAATCCCACGAGGGTATCCCCTTTTGGTTCCTCCACGGAGATGAAGTGCTCGATACCCCCTGACGCCTCGTAGGTCCGTCTCCTGACCTCCAGGTTTTCAGGCGCAGGCTCCCCTCCGTCCCTGTGGCCCACCTCCCTGCAGCGGATGCAATTGCATCGCTTTCCCCGCTTGGCTAGCTCGTCGTGGACCAGCTGCCTCAGGTTGGTCTTGTCTACGCCGGCCTCGATGATCGTGCTGGGGATATCCCTCTGGACCCTCATTATCCGAGTCCACGGGGGCACGGACTCCTTCATCTCGGCGACGAGTTTCACAGCCTGCTCCGTCGTGAGGGGAGCATAGGAGCCGTCCTTCCACCATCCGTGGAGCTTGGTCCCCTCGAGGACTAGCGTGGGGTAGATTTTGATCATGTCGGGCTTGAGGGCAGGATTATCGAAGATCTCCCTGAACCCGTCCAGATCCCTCTCGGAGCTGGATCCGGGGAGGCCGGGCATCATGTGGTAGCAGACCTTGAGCCCCGAGTCCTTCAGGAGCCTCGTCGCGTCGATTACGTCCTGCACCGTGTGGCCTCTCTCGACGAGCTCGTAGATATCATCATAGACGTTCTGGACGCCCAGCTCGACCCGGGTCACCCCGAGCCCCAGGAGCCTGTCCACCTCGGCGGGATTCAGGGAGTCGGGGCGGGTCTCGACCGTGATGCCCACGTTACGGATCCTTGCCCCCTCTGCAAAGGACTTCGCCTCAGCCAGGTTGGGTGAATGTCTCTCGTTGAGGGCGTCAAGGCATCCATGGATGAAAGATTCCTGGTACTCGGGCGGGGAAGCCGGGAACGTGCCCCCCATCACGATGAGGTCGACCTTGTCCACCTCGTGGCCTATGGCTCTCAGCTGCTCGATGCGGCTCATGGCCTGCTTGAAGGGGTCGTACTCGTTCTGGGCGCCCCTCATGGAGGCCGGCTCATGGCCGGTGTAGCTCTGGGGGACCCCGTCGTCGGGGCCGCCCGGGCAGTAGGCGCACCTCCCGTGGGGGCAGGCCCGGGGCTCAGTCATCACCGCGACGACGTTGACGCCGCTCAGGGCGCGAGCCTCCTTTCTCCTCAGGACATGGATGAGGCGGGTTCTCTCCTCGGGATTGAGGGACCCGATGATCTCGGCGTTCCCCGGGATGCCGGGGAGGCCGTGTTCCCTGCTCACCTCGATCTTGACCCTTTCAACGTCCCCCCTGTCGGGGAAAGGAATGGCGAGGAGCCTTTCAACGATAGTCCTGAGGGCGGTCTCCAACTCGGGGATCTCTAAGAAGGGGGTGTTAAAAGGTTAAAGGAGCTATCTCCGCCGCCGTCGACCCCCCCCACGCTGGGCGAAGGGGTCTGGGGCTGCGAGTACTCTCTTCTTGTAGTTTGATCTGTTCTTCCGTCTGGGGGGCAGTTGCTTCCGAACCGTACCCTCGATCTTGGGGGTCTGGGCCCGGACCTTGCCCGCCTTCGTAAGTGAGCCGTGTGTAGGCATATTATTACCGCCAAACCCTACCGTGTAGGGCTCTATAAAGCTTTCCCGGTTTTGGGGTCGAAGGGCGCGTCGTGCCCCGGGACCACCATGAAGGGATTCAGGGCGGCGATCCTCTTGAGGCTGTTGACGCTCACCTCGGGGGCGATGTTCTTGGTCACCACGGAGGGCACCCTGAACTCCAGGAGATCCTCCCTGACGATCGCGGCGTCCCCGATGCAGGCAACGAGTCCCTCTTCGGTCTCGGCGAGGACCGAGATGCTCCCGGGGGTGTGGCCCAGGGTCTCTATGACCCTCAAGTTCTCGGAGAGCTTCTTCTCCCCGGAGACGGCGTCTATCTCCATGATCCCCATGAAGGCCTCGGTGAACTCGGGCCAATAGAGGTTACTGCAATATTCGATTTCCTTCTCGTGGACGACGAGGGGCTTCCCCTTGAACAGGTAGTTGGCCTCGATGTGGTCGTAGTGGCAGTGGGTGTTCACAACCATGTCGATGTCCCCGGGTTCCAGACCGAGCTCCGCCAACCTCTTCTGGAAGGCACCATACCTCCCGAGCTGGAGGATACCGGGGTCCACGACGACGTTCATCCCCTCGTCCCTGATGAGGACCGTGTTCGTCGATCCCAGGTTGAATGTGAGGGTCTCGAAGATCTCGGCGATCTCGGGCTCGGGCATGGGGGTGAGGGGCCATCGGATGCTGAGGACAGGGTGGCCTCCCGTCACTCCGAGGGGCATGTAGAAGCAGTGGAAAAGAAGTTCTACCTCGGCTTTTCCTGCGACCATGCATGAGATTTGAGGCTACTGGCTAATAACACGTGCAGTCCTAGTGGTCGACCCCGACGATCTTCCCCGTCGGGTCCATCTTGCGAGAGCCGAAATCCTCCCTGACCTCCCGGAGCTTCTCCGAGTCGAAGACGGGGCCATCCATGCATACCCTGTAGGGGCCGATGGCGCAGCTCCCGCAGAGGCCGTGGGCGCATTTGATGTACCTCTCGAGGCTGGCCTGGACGGGTATGCCCCGGGACTCTGCCTCGTCGAAGACGGAGACCATCATTAGCTCGGGCCCGCATGTATAGATGATGTCAGGGCTTCCCTCGTCCATGAGCTTGACGGCGCACTGGGAGGAGAAGCCTTCGAAGCCGCAGGAGCCGTCATCTGTGGCGAGGACAACGCTGTCGCCGAGAAGATTCTCAAGCCTGTCCCTGAATGCGAGATCCGACTCGGTCTTGGCGCCGAGGATGAACGTTGGCTTGACACCTCTTTCGACGAAGGCCTCTGCAAGCGGGGCCAAGGATGCTACACCCGTACCCCCCGCCACCAGAAGAGGCGAATCACCGGAGACGGTGTATCCTCTCCCGAAGGGCCCCCGGACTCCCACCTTGTCTCCCTCCTTCATGTCGCAGAGGGTCTTGGTGGCCTCGCCGACATCCCTCACGGTTAGTGAGGACTCGCCTCCGGGGTTGATGGTTGAGAGGGACATGGGGATCTCCTCGCCCCCGGGGATCCAGATCATGGCGTACTGGCCCGGAGAGGCCTTGGAGCATTCCTCGTCCTCGAAATATAGGGTGACCATGTCCGGAGCCATCCTGAGGACCCGGGTTATCACAGCAGCCCTCATCATGCTGCCTCCTGGGCGAGGCCCACGATATCCTTTATGCTCCCGAACCCGTTGGCCTCGAGATAGCCCTCAATCCCGGTGGTTATCTCCTTGTAGACGCCGAAGCCCCGCTCCCTAATCGCTGTTCCGACTTCCACCGCTGAGGCCCCTGCGAGCATGAACTCCACGGCATCCCTCCAGTTCGCTACGCCACCGCAGCCTACGACCGGTAAATCCACGGCTTGCACGATGTCCCAGACGCATCTAAGCGCCACGGATTTCAGAGCCGGGCCCGAGAGGCCCCCGGTCACGTTGGTGAGGATGGGCCTCTTGAAATCGGCGTCGATGGCCATACCCTTGAGGGTGTTCACAGCCGTGATCGCGTCTGCCCCGCCCATCTCGGCAGCCTTTGCGATCTCGGCAATGTCGGTGACGTTGGGGGAGAGCTTCACGAAGACGGGGGGCTTGGAGACCTCTTTCACCGCCGCAGTGACCTTCTCGGTGTTGAGGCAGTCGGCCCCCAGCATGCCCAGCTCCTCCTGGACGTTGGGGCAGCTCACGTTCACCTCGAGAGCGTCGGCGCCCGCCTCCGAGAGCAGCTCGGCGACATCCCTGAAATCCTCGATAGATGCCCCAAAAAAACTCGCGACCACGGGCACGCCCTCGGCCCTGAGGGCTTTGATCGCCGAAACGAAGTATTCAGCCCCGGGGTTTGGTAGACCCATCGCATTGAGGACTCCTCCCTCCACGATTACCATCGTAGGGTTGAAATGCCCAGATCGGGGAGCAGGCCCCAAGCTCTTCGTCACGACGGCTCCGGCACCCCCCTCGTAGACCCGCTTCAGGAGTGAGGCGGATATTCCCAGGACCCCGGCCGCGTTCATAGTCGGGTTCCGCAGCCTGAGGCCCGCGATATCTACTGATAGGCTTAATTGGGACATCTTGTTGACAACTACGTGCGTGCATATTTGAAAACCTTTGGAGTTACGACGATTGAACGGGAACACTGAATCAGGGAGCAAGATCCACGTCGTGGAGACATTGATAGGGATCTTCGCAGTTACAGGGGACAACGACATAGTCGAACGCGTCATCTACCCCCGAGACGCGAAGCAAATTAACGCGGCCCTCGAGAGGCACGCCGCGGGAGAGCCCTCCAAGGAGATGTCGGAGATGGTGGAGAAGCTCGTCCATAGGGGGTTCGAGACGGTTATGATATCGAACGAGCCCCTGGCCGACGCTCTGAGGGGAGCCGGGGTGAACGTCGAGATCGTGGAGGACTCTGGGCCCGAAGACTTTGTCAGGGAGAACATCGAGAGCATCGCGGTGGACTTCAGGGCGGTCGAGGATAGGACGCAGTACTACGCGCTGAGCCGAGAGGTCTCGGTCCTAAGGACGAGGAAGGACGTTCAGAAGGCCCAGTCGGAACGGGGGGCGACGATAATACAGACGGCGCAGCTCCTCATCGAGCTAGACAAGTCCCTGAACGTGCTCTCCGGTAAGCTCCGGGAATGGTACGGCCTCCACTTCCCCGAGCTGAGCCGCGCCGTCGATGATCACAATATTTACGCTATACTTGTCGAGAGGCTCGGGGACAGGTCCAACTTCTCCCCCGAGAATCTGGGAGAGTTCGAGCTGGGGGACAGGGTGAAGAGGATTCTTTCCGCCAGCGAGGACTCGATGGGAGCACCTCTACTGTCCGAGGACGAGGAGCATCTCAGGAGCCTCGCCGCCAACCTCGTCTCCCTCTACTCCTACAGGGAATCCCTGGAAGCCCACATCATGAGCATCGCAGAGGAGGCGGTCCCGAACCTCTCAGTGGTGGCCGGCCCCGTGCTTGCCGCGAAGCTCCTCGAGAAGGCCGGGGGCCTCAAAAGGCTCGCGATGATGCCCTCCGGCACGGTACAGATCCTGGGGGCCGAGAAGGCCCTGTTCCGCTCCAAGAAGACGGGGGCCAAGCCCCCCAAGCACGGCCTCATCTTCCAGCATCCCTACATCCACGCCAAGCCCCGCAATCTCAGGGGGAAGGCGGCCAGGACCCTCGCCGCGAAGATATCCCTAGCCGCTAGGGCAGACGCCTTCTCGGGGAACCCCATAGGGGCCGAGTTGAGGAGGCAGCTGGATGAGGAATCGGAGAGACAAGCCACAGAGTGATTGCGGGCATCTCAAAGGACCATGGAGTCGTCCGGGTCGCCAGATTCACCTACACCTTGGGCTTGGTCAGTTGAATCGAGATCGTCGAAACGTTCCGCTCTGCGCCGGCTTCCCCGAGCCTCTCCGTCCCTATATCAATGCCATCGACAACGAGATCGGAGAGGAAGCTCCTCTTGGTCATCTCCACGACGTCGACGGCTGTGCTTATGGCTCTCCCCCGAGCCATGACGCTGACGCTGTCGGATCGGGACAGGGAGGTGACCACCGCTGTGACGTAGGCAAGGATCGGCTTCGAGCCCACGTAGATTCTATCTTTGGCGGACATTTTTCACTCGTTCAGTCGTTTCTTTACATATACTTAAAATATACAGCGGGGGGGAGATGTGCTTTCGGATACCGGAAAACAGTTACTAAACCCTGATACAGTTAAGTATAAATCCGATGATCAGGAATTACTGATACAGATTATAAACAAGTCACAGGCGTGTGTGGATCGGGTTGACGACGCTATCAGAGGCCTTCCAGAAGAAGCTTAACCGAAAGGACTGCCCCTACCTCCACGACTGCGACATCTACATCACCGGCGACTTCTTCAGGAGGATCTGTAACACCCCCGCCTACCTCAACTGCCACCACTTCGCGAAGAGGGTAGGGGAGCTTAGGCCCCCCATGGCGTGGCTCCAAAAGCTCGCCATCGACCAAGCGAAGATGATGGAGCAGCAGGTCGAGGCCGAGGCCTGACCGGGCGAGGGATGCATTTTTCACTGAGCACACGCTTCTTCAGTGCTTGATTTGAGTCCCAAACGCTTCTTCCCCGGAGTCTACGCGCTTGAAGGTGAATCAGGGGAGGCCCTCGCCACGCTGAACCTCACCCCGGGGAGAAGGTTCTACGGGGAGCAGCTCGTCACCGTCGATGGCGTTGAGTACCGCACCTGGAATCCTTACAGGAGCAAGCTCGCAGCGGCCATCCGGAAGGGCCTCGGGGTGATGCCCATATCCCGGGGGGACAAGGTGCTCTACCTCGGCGTGGCCTCCGGGACCACATGCTCCCACGTCTCGGACATCATCGGGGTCGGGGGTCACGTCTGGGGCGTCGACTTTGCGCCCCGCCCCATCAGAGACCTCATAGAGGGCCTGGCCAAGCACAGAGACAACGTCTCCCCCATCCTCGGAGACGCCCGGCGCCCCAGAACCTACTCCGTAAACGTCCCCAAGGTCAATGGGATCTACGCGGACGTCGCCCAGCCCGATCAGGCGGGCATCGTCGTCGAGAACGCGAGGGTGTTCCTCAAATCTGGGGGTTGGGCGGTCATGGCTGTGAAGTCCAGGAGCATCGACGTGACGAAGGCCCCTCAGAGGATCTACGCGGCTGAGATCGAGAAGCTCAGGGAAGGAGGTTTCGAAATCGATGAGTCTCTAGAACTCGATCCCTTCGAGAAGGACCACGCGCTCGTCGTGTCGAGGCTCAAGCCCTAGCCCGGGGAGGTATACCGCTTTACGGTCTTCCAGGAGCCCCTCATGTATGGAGGGGGCAGGTCGTTCTCCTGGAACCATGACTCGATGAAGGCGACGGTCTTGGGGTCGCTGGGATAGCCCGAGCCAAAGTCCCCGTGGATCTCCCTCAGGTTGGAGACGAGGAGGTCCCGCCTCACCTTGGCGAGGATGGACGCCGCGGATACCACGGGATAATTGATATCGGCCTTCTTCTCGCAGACGATGTGAGGCCTCCAGCCCAGAACCCTCAGTATGTCATCCCTGAACCTGTCGGGAAGGACGTCAGCGGTGTCCACATAGACCCTTTCGGGATGAAGATCCCTTATCGCCTTCGCCATGGCCATCGCCTCGAGATAGTTCAGCTTCCTGAGCTTCTGGCCGCGGTTCACCACCTTGTCGATGGCCCAGGGCGGGAGCTCGAAGTATGAGTGGCCTTCCGAGATCTCCTTGATCTCGACTGCGAGGAACTCCCTCCTCCTCGACGAGAGGGTTTTGGAGTCTCTCACGCCCATGGAGAAAAGATCATCCGCCGCTGCCTCCTGGAAGCTCACCGCCGCGACGACTAGGGGGCCTATCGCTGGGCCCCGACCCGCTTCGTCCACGCCGGCGACAATGACCATGACCGTGTCGAAGCATCATTGATCTAGAGGATAATAAAGGGACGACTCGTGCGGTCCGCCGCTCTTAAAAAAGGGTTGATAGGAAGACGGAGGATCAGACGGGTATCAGGTTCTCGTCGATCCCGAGCTCCTTGGCTCCCCTGAAGTATCTGACCACTTGCTCGCCTTTCATGGTGATCTCGTAGATCTTGGTGGTCCGCTTATCCCGCTTCCTCCCCGTGTCGCTGACGTCGATCTCCCTCACGAGGCCCTGATTCATCATAGATCCGAGGACCCGCATCAAGGGCTGCCAGGATATGTTGGCGTTGTACATGATTCGGGTCGGCTTGGACGTGCCTCCCTTGATGATCTGGAGGACCTCCAGATAGATCTCCAGCTTCGACCTGCGCTCCATAGTATAACCTTCCCCGAAGGGTGAACCCCACAGCGATCTTGGAGCGATTTTATAATAGCTCACGTGTGTGAATCGGACCTACAGACGACATGCTCCTCTAAGAGTCATCGGAGCAGCCCTTCGTAGAGACGTATGTACCTCAATACGTTTTCTTTGATATCGAAACCTTCCTGGATGGTCTCTCTGGCCTGCATCCCCAGGGATGGATCTTCCAAAGCCAATAGAGTCTTCTGGGCGAGGCTATAAACATCGCCTGGCTGAAAGAGGAAGCCGTTTTCTCCATCCTTCACGAGTTCGCGGCATCCCACCCCGTCGCTGGCTACAGGCACGCAGCCCGTGGCCATCGCCTCCTGGAGGGAGATGGAGAGCCCCTCCCGGACAGAGGCCAGCACCGAGACGTCGCAGAGCCCGTGGAACCCCGCCGGGTCGTGGGTCTCGCCGAGGAAGACGATCTCGTCACGCCCCTTGGCCAAGGCTTTCAGGCGTGCCTCCTCCGGGCCCGTTCCCCCGATAAGAAAGATTGCGTCGATTTCATCCGCGATGAGTCTGGCGACCTCGATGAAGTCGCCTATCCGTTTATCCCGCACCAGCCTGCCCAGGGTCCCCACGATCGGGCGGTCGACGGGGAGCCCCATCCGCTCACGAAGTTCCCTCTTATCCGCCGGGGGGTGGAACCTCTCGAGGTCCACGCCCAGGTAGATCACCTCCACGTCTCGGGCTCCCAGGATGACGGCGATTCGGCGGATATAGTCGGAGACTGCGACGACTCTTGTGGCTCGTGAGAAGGTTTTCCTTACGAAGGGCCTCAACCAAGGATTACTATAGGCCAGTGTGCAGTCGCTCCCGTGGCAGGTCACCACTAGAGGAGCCTTTCTGGGTGTGAGGGCGGCTATGAACCCCAGGGGGATCGCCCAGTGAGCTTGGACAATGTCCGTGGTCTGGTCCGCTAGACGGATGTAAGCTGAAGCCATGTAGGGGGGGATCTGGGCAAGATGGGGCACCGGGGCTCCCTTCATGGTCCTCTCCGGGAGGAGCTCCAGCCTCTTAGAGGGCATGGAAGGGAACCGGTCCACCTCGAAGGGGGTTGGGAAGGGGCGTGTGCTCCTGCTCCGTGGGGCGAGGACTGTGACTTGGGCCCCGCTCTCGTGGAGCGCTTTGCAGTGGTCGTGGATGAAACGCCCGTGGTAGTCGCCCTGGAACCTGGGATAGGAGGGGGTGACGGCGAGGACTCTCAACGCCCTGGGCCAGCATAGTTTTAATTTTATTTAACAATATGTTTAGCGGGATGGATCTCTCAGTCTGCCTCGTCTCGACCGAGTTCTTCGGATGGGGGAGGTACGGGGGGATAGGAAAGGTCACCCGTGACATCGGTGCGGGGCTCGTTGAGAGGGGCGTCGAGGTCACCGTGGTCGCCCCGAAGGGGGAAGGCCAGGGGGCCGTCGAGGAGGCGGAAGGGATGCGGGTCCACGGATTCCCATTGTACTCCTACCCGTTAACCAGACCCATTTACAGGCAATGCGACGCCGACGTCTACCACTCGGAGGAGCCGAGTTGGGGGAGCATCCTCGCCAAGAGGGAGATGCCCTACCGGGTCCATGCCCTGACCTGCCAGAACCCGAAGACAAGGGACGACTGGAAACAAGTGAACAAGTTCTATCCGCTCAGGCGAAGGCTCTTCAACGAGCTGTTCAGCGGGAGGCTGAGGCGGACCGTCGGAGAGATGGATGAGGTCTACTGTCAGGCCAACTACATTCGCCCCAAAGTTAGGGAAATGTACGGTCTCGTGAGTGAACCAGGATTCCTACCGAACCCCGTCGACGTCCCCGAGAAACCCCCAAGGAAGGCTGATGGGCCCACCGTGTGCTTCCTGGGGAGGTTCGACGGTGAGAAAAGGCCTGAGCTGTTCCTCGAGCTCGCCATGAGATTTCCCGATGTGGAATTCATCGCTGTCGGCGCCGCTCACGATAGAGGGAGGGACATGCCTCTGAGGGCACAACACGGTGGCACACCCAACCTGGCGATGCCCGGTTTCCTGGATGGAGATGAGAAATCATCGGTCTTAGGGAGCGCCTGGATCCTGGTGAACACCAGCGTGAGCGAGTGCCTCCCCGTATCGTTCCTCGAGGCTGCCGCCCACGGATGCGCCATCCTGAGCTTCCACGACCCCGACGGCTTCTCGAGCAGGTTCGGGTTCCACGCATCGGAGGGCCTGCTGGAGGCCGGGCTGGGGTGGCTCCTGGAAGGGGACAGATGGAGGGAACTCGGAGAGAGGGGGCGCTCCTATGTCTCGGAGGTCCACGGGAGAGAGAAAGTCATCGACCTGCACATCGAGGCTTATCGGTCACTGCTGGAGGCTAGATGACCCCTTCTCTCCTCAGGCTCTTGACCTCTTCCTCGGTGAGCCCCAGGAGCTCGCCGAAAACCTCTGCGTTGTGCTGCCCCAGGAGGGGTGCGGGGGCGGTGTTGTCCCCGGGGGTCTCGGAGAACTTTATGGGGAACCCGGGGAGGGTGATCTCGCCCAGGGTGGGGTGGTCCACGTTGACGAACATCTCCCGGGCCTTGGCCTGCTCGTTCTCGAATACCTCGTCGAGGTTGTGGACCTTCCCGACGGGGACCCCTGTCTCGGCGAGGATCTCCACGACCTCGTCCACGGGGCGGTCCCCGATCCACTCGGCGACCACATCGAAGGTGAGCTCCTCGACCCCCATCCTCTCCTTGAGCCACTCGGTGATACGCCCCGCGGGGAGGCTGAACATCACGTAGCCATCCCTGGCTTTGTGGAGCCCCGAGACCCTGACCATCCCGGAGCTGAGCCTCGCTTTCGTGAATGTGGTGCCGGCCAGCTTCCAGAAGCTGAAGCTCTGCATCGTCGCGATCATCGCGTCCATCTGGGCGACGTCCACCCGCTGTCCCTGGCCGGTGTTGCGCTTGTGGTTGAGGGCGGCGAGGATTCCGGCGAGGCAGGTGAGGCCCGGTATAGTGTCGGCGATGGCGTCGGCGGCGTATATGGGGGGCCCCTCGGGGTCGACTTCGTCCTGCATGAGCCACATGTATCCGCTGGTGGCCTGGGCGATGGTGTCGAAGCTCCGGCGGTCCTTCCAGGGGCCGGTCTGCCCGAATCCGGAGACGGAGGCGAATATGATGCTGGGATTGGTCTCCTTGAGGGTCTCCCAGCCGAGGCCCAGCCGGTCCATGGTGCCGGGGCTGAAGTTCTCCATGACAACGTCAGCCTTCTTCACCATCTCGAGGAACATCTCCTTCCCCCGGGAGTTCTTGAGGTCGAGGGTGACCCCCTTCTTGGCGCGACCGAGGAACGCAAAGTAGGGGCTGACTCCCTGAACGAGGGGCGGGAACATTCTGGTCATCTCCCCCCAGGGAGGCTCGATCTTGATGACCTCGGCACCCATGGAGCCCATGAACATGGTGCAGATGGGGCCGGCGTGGGCGTGGGTGAGGTCGAGGACCCTTATACCTTCAAGCGCCTTACTGGACATATCACCGGAAGGGACCCATGTTCGATAAATAAATGTTCCCCGGGCTACTCGTCCATGGACTTGAGCTCGGTGATCCCCAGCATCTCCACGTCCAGGGGGAATATGGGCCTCCTCAGCTTCTTAAAGCCGAACCCCGCGAGGCGGGGGCTCGTGAGCCCCGGGGTGTCCAGCTCGATGACCTCCACTGCGATGGGCATGTGGGCCGCCCGGTAGTGGACCGAGGACTTGACCACGATGAAACGCCTCTCCGTGGGCTCGATGCCCAGGCTCCTGTAGAGCTCCAGGTCCATGGGCTGGAGGCGCTTGCTCGTCACGATCACCTCGTTCCCCCCGACCAGGAGGACGACGGTCTCCCCCATGTCGGACTCGGAGCCGGTGCCCATGGGGCCCTTCACGATCCACTTGCCGTCGGTGACGGTTTTCACTGTCCCGGTCACCTCCAGGGGCTTCCCGTGGAGGTCATCGGTCTTCCCGCCCAGCTCCACCGTGACTTGGGTGCCTATGCCGGAAGTGGATGCTTTCTCGACGGCCTCGGGGTCCCACATCACAGCGAGGACGCCTCCCTCTAGGCCCTCCTCGAGGATGGCCCTCAGGACCACGGTCCCGTCTTCGGGAGCGCCCCCTCCCGGGTTGTCCCCGATGTCCGCGAGGATATAGGGCCCTCCGGTCGCTTTCTTCACCCTCCTCAGGGCGTCCCTCACGGGGACGGGCTTCACCAGGAAGTCCCTCCTCATGCCCCAGGCCAGGTCCTGCAGTTCGTCTGCGAGCCGGTCGGCCAGTGCCTGGTCGTCGTTGGTGGTGACGATGAAGCTGAGCCCCACGTCCTCAAAGTCGGACCAGGGGAAGCCGGCGGCCACCGTGACGGTCTCCACCGCCTCCATCCCCTCCATCCTGTGGGCCTCCTCGATGAGGCGGCTCATGGGGTATTTCCCTGTGAACTGGGCCTGGAGGGCGGGCATCATGGGGGGCTGCCTGAACGCCTTGGTGGGCACCAGGCTGCCATCTAGTAGCCTCGCGATGACGTCGATGGCCTCGACCCCCCTCTCGTAGCCGTCCACGTGGGGGTAGGTGTCGTAGCCGATGAGGACGTCGGCGCTCTCCACCATGAGCCTCGTGTGGTTGGCGTGGAGGTCGAACGTGGAGACCAGGGGCTTGTCCCCGATGACTCTCCTCACCTCTGCGAGTACACGCCCCTCGATGTCGTCGTGGTTCTCAGCGACGCCGGCGCCATGGAGATGCATGGCGACCCCGTCTATAACCCCTGCATCCTCTATGCCCTCAAGGATCTGCCCCAGAAGGGTATCGAAGGCCTCGGCCGTGATGGTCCCCGAGGGGGTCGCTGAAGCGAAGACCGTGGGCACGAGCTCGAAGCCGTGCATCGCGCATCCGTCCATGAGGCCCCCCACGGGAGTCTTGGTGCCCCTGTGGTAATCGAAGACCTCCTCCCCGTAGAGGAGGCGCCTCTTCCTGAACTGCTCGAGGTCGGTCGCGATGTTGGATAGAACGTTGGTCTCATGGGAGATGGTCCCGGTGACTATACGCATATAACTCTCACATATAGAAGGGGTACGACTATCGGGAAAACGTTAACGGTCAATTCCCCGAGAGGTTCGCTGCATAGGCGTGAATTCTTTAACCCAATAGCATGATTCTATGATCAAACGGGGTATTCGAGGGTCAAGCATGTACGAAGAGTTGATGGCGGTCTACGAGAAGAAGAAGGGCAGCCCCCTGGTCTTCCAGCCGCGGCTGAGGCACTGGTACGACGTAAATTTCAACGCGGGAACCCTGCCTGAGAGGTATCATGGCATGTACCTCGACGAGGTCTACGGGGACCTCGGTGTCCCCCCGAGGGAGGTCTGGGGGCCCAGGAGGATAGGCTCGGAGCTCTCGGGTTACTTCGCCCTGAATGCCGTGGATGGGGACGACGTCGAGGTATGGACCAGGAGACTGTCCGGGTACATGGGTGAGAGCGAGGACGACTACGTCATCACCGAGTACAGGACCCCCGTGGGAACCCTGCGCCAGGTTCAGAGGTACACAGAGCACGGGACCAGCCTCATGAACGTCGAGTACTACCTGAAAGACTTGGACGACCTCAAGGTCTTCGAGTACATCCTTGAGAAGAGGAGCTACGGGTGGGACCAGAGCCGCTACAAGTGGGGAAAGGTACGCTACGGTGACGCGATACCCCTCAGGGCCAACCTCGAGAGAAGCCCGGTCATGTGGCTCATCGTGGGGATCATGGGGTTCAAGAAGACAGTCACCATGATCTGGAGGCACCCCGAGGAGATGAAGGAGTTCATGGGAGTACTCGAGGCCGAGCACGTCAAGCAGATCGAGGCCTACAGGGGCAAGCCCGTCGCGGAGCTCAACTTCGGGGACAACATGCACCATGACCTCTGCCCCCCTCCCTACTTCAAGGAATACGTCATCCCCTTCTACCAGCGTGTGATGCCCCTAGTCCACGCCCAGGGCATGGTGGCATCATCCCACTTCGACGGTTACCTGAAGCAGCTCCTCCCCCTCGTGGGGGAAACCGGGCTCGACGGCCTCGAATGTGTCACACCGCTGCCCCAGGGGGACGTCACCATTGAGGAGATGAAGGAGGGGATGGGGGACATGTTCCTGCGGGACGGGATACCAGCCGTCCACATGTGCCCCTGGACCCCCGTGGAGACCCTGGAGAGCCACGTGCGGGAACTAATGGAGGCGTTCTACCCGAGGCTCATCCTCGGAATCTCGGACCTCCTCCCGGCGAACGGGGACGTGGAAAGGATCAGGCTCGTGAAAGAGTTAGTCGACGAATTCAACGCGGAGCTGTGAAATAAATGGCAAATGAAGAGCTGTTCAGTGAAATCAAGTCCGCCCTGGTGGAGTTCGACGTGGACCTCCTGAAGGGGAAGGCACAGGAAGCCCTCGATCAAGGCGTAGAAGCGGAAGAGATAATCAGCGTCCTCTCGGAGGGGATGGACGTCGTGGGTGAGAAGTACCAGGCCGGGGAGTACTTCGTCACGTCCCTCATAATCGCCGGGGAGACCATGAAGGAGGCCCTGGAGGTTCTGGAGCCCCACCTGAGCGGTCGGGGAGGCGTCAAGCGGGGGAAGATCGTCATGGCAACGGTGGCCGGGGACATCCACGACATAGGGAAGAACATCTTCACGACCCTGATGGGCACCGCGGGCTTCGAGGTGATAGACCTGGGGGTCGACGTCTCCGCCGAGGCCATCGTCGCGGCCGTCAAGGAGCACAGCCCCGACATCCTCGGGCTGTCGGCCCTGCTCACCACCAATCTGGAGCAGTTCCCGTTGATCGTTGAGATGCTGGAGAAAGAGGGGCTGAGGAGCAGGGTGAAGATCGTGGTCGGCGGCGCAACGGTGACAGACGAATTCGCTGAAGGGGCCGGCGTCGACGCGCTTGCGAAGTCTGCGGTCGAGGGCGTGAACATCTGCAAGGCATGGGTGTAAGCCGTTTATCTGAGACCGGTAAAGGGAATGTCTTAGTCTTCGAAGAGCTTGGTGAGGTCCGCCTCTCTCTCGGGCTTCCCCTCCACCCTGGGGAGGACCCCCTCGGTCATGAGGAGCCTCCTCTTGTTGTTCAGCCTCTCGGGGTCGAAGCCCCCGCCGAAGCCGCCGAGCCCCCCGTTGGACCAGATGATCCTGTGGCAGGGGATGACAAGGCCGCAGGGGTTGGAGCCCACCGCGTTCCCCACCGCCCTTACAGCCTTGGGCCTGCCGATGGCCTCGGCGAGCCTCTTGTAGGAGGAGAGCTTCCCGTGGGGTATCGCGTGGATGGCCCGCCAGACGTCCTTCTGGAACTCCGTCCCACGTAGGTCGAAGGGCATGTCGAATGTCACAGGCTTCCCCTCTCCCCATTCCCTGAGCCCCTCCTCGAGAGCCTCGAACATGGAGGGGTCCTCGATATAATCCCCAGGGACCCTCCGGCTCAACTCCGCGATAAAGCTGTCCCTCTCACCGTTGGCGTGGACCTGAACCAGCCCCTTCTTCGTCTTGGCGGCCCAGACGGTCCCAAAGGGGGTCTCGATCCCAGCGTAGTAGATTCTCTCCAATCGTGCACCATCCTTTAATCTCGAGTCGATTCCACTGGAGCAGAAGAGAATATGACTCGACCGTTTAAAATCGTGTTGGCTTCAACCTCACCCAGGCGCCGGGAGCTATTGGAGAGGCTCGGCGTCCCCTTCGATGTGATCGCCCCGGATGGCGTTGAGGAGACGCAGGAGGGCGATCCCAGGGAAGTCGTCACAAGGAACGCATCTGCCAAGGCGAGCGAGGTCGCAGGGGGTTTAAGTGAGGGGCTGGTTGTTGGAGCGGACACTGTGGTGGTGGTCGACGACATCATCATGGGTAAGGCGGAGGACCCGCTGGAGGCTAGGGTAATGCTTGCAGCCCTCAAAGGTAGGATGCACAAAGTGCTCACGGGGCTCGCTGTCTTGGATGCGGAGACGGGGAGAAGGGATGTCGCCGTCGTCGAGACCAAGGTTTGGATCCATCCCTTGACCGGCGAGGAGATCGGGGAGTACGTCTCGACCGGGGAGCCGATAGGGAAGGCTGGCGGCTACGCCATTCAGGGAGCTGGAGGCGCGCTCGTCGAGAGGATCGAGGGCTGCTACGAGAACGTTGTTGGGCTGCCGCTCTCGAGGCTGAGGTCGATGCTGGAGGGGTTCGGCCTCGAAACCCCGTCCTGAGCCCGCCTGGGGTTATATATAGAGGCCCTCATAGCCTATATATTCTATAGAAATTAGACTTTTATTCTATAAATCTGCGATAAAAGCGATACATTTGAGAGCCGTTTCCACGGGCCAAACACCCGGATACACCCCAAAGCGTAGGCAGCATCGGTCTACGAGGGGGGCATCGACGGCTCCGAGACCAAACATCGGGATGTTGATTTAGCGGATGTCGAGGAGAGGCGTGGGCTCGGTCTGGGACGGGGTCCCCATCCTCTCCAGCAAGAAGGTGCGCCTCCTCATCGTCCTGGGTTTCGGGATATTCCTGTTCATCTCCTCCCTGGAGGGGGTGAAGAGCGGATTCAAGCTCATCTTCTCCGAGTGGCAGAAGGGCATCCTCGGGATGATCACGGATAACACCGCCCCGCTCACGGGGCTCGC
>JADHWM010000051.1 GCA_016783485.1 Candidatus Bathyarchaeota archaeon | reverse complement strand
ATGTCGTATTTCACTCGATGGATGTGCGGATTTATTTTTCCCTCGGCTATTTCCACTATGGCGTAGCTGGCCCGTGGGTCGCCGTCCCTGGGCTGCCCGATTGAGCCGGGGTTGAGGAGCAGGGCGTCTCCGTGCTCGATGGCGTAGGGTTTGTGGGTGTGGCCCAGCACGAGGAGGTCGCAGTCCGACTCCGCGATCAGCTGCGGTGCTCTCACCTTGGCCTCCTCGGGCATGACGTACTCGCTCAGGGGGGCCCGTGGGCTGCCGTGGTAGACAGCGATGTTTAGGCTGTCGACCTTGAGTCTCAGAGAGGTCGGTAAGCCCTCGAGATACGCCCTCGAATCGGGGGTGAGTAGGCCCCGGTTGATCTCGATGGCTCTGGCGGCCCGGGGGTTGAAGCGGAAATTTCCGGGGACTCCCTCCAGCTGGGAGATGTCTCCGGTGATGACCTGGTGGTCGTGGTTCCCCCTGATGGATCTGAAGCCGTTGCCTCGGAGGGCGCAGATGCATTCGTTGGGGTCGGGGCCGTAGCCCACGGTGTCCCCGGAGCAGATGCACCGGTCCCAGAGGGCTGCGTCGTCTAGGACCGCCCGGAGGGCGGCGTGGTTGCTGTGGATGTCGGAGACGACGAGGAGCCTCAAGGGGTCCACGGATCCACCTCCCCCCGGGGCTCATTTAACGGTTGTAGGGAAAAGGAACCCTTAACTGGATTAGAAGCGTTTTGAGAACCGATATTCGATGAGCCTGGGGTTCACTTCAGGAGAGGCCCGCCACGAGGAGAGGATGATCCACGGGGCGGCTACCGAGCTGGAGAACGCCGTGGTGGCATTCTTCTGGGAGGGGGAGAAACCACGCATGGGAACGCTGACCGTGACCCTCCCGGACAGGAACTCCTCGCCCCTGCTGGGGGACCGGGACCGCCAGCTGGCGCTGATCCTGGGGGCCCAGCTCGCGGCGTTGACGGGAAAGATGGCTCTGGTGAGCGTGAATCTGCCCGTGGGGCTCGGCGACGAGGCCGGGAGGACCCTGCTGGAGCTGGCCAGGGGGCTCATCAGGAAAGAAGGTGAAGAAGATGACTAATCTGAGGGATTTTCTTAAGGAGATCGAGGGGAAAGGCGAGCTGGTCCGCATCGGGGAGCCCCTCTCTGTGAGGCATGAGATCCCCGAGGCGCTGAGGAGGTTCGACGGGGGCAAGGCCGTCCTCTTCGAGAGCGTCAAAGAGTATGGCGGCAGTGTCGTCGGTGGGGTCTGCGGGACCCGCCCCAGGATACTGGAGGGGCTCGGCGTGGAGTCGGGGGAGCTGTACGGTCATCTCCTGGAGGCGGTCAGGAACCCCACGCCGTGTGACGTGGGCGACGGCCCCGTCAAGGAGGTGGTTCACGACGAGCCGCGCCTCTCCGATTTCCCGATCCTCACACACTTCGAGACGGACCCGGGACCCTACATCACGGCGGGGATCGTCTACGCTCGGAGCCCCGACGGCTCCGTGGAGAATGTCTCGTTCCACAGGCTCCTGGTGAAGGATGACGGGAGGATGGGGATCAGGGTGGTCCCCCGGCACCTCTACAGGCTGAACCAGATGGCCCGGGAGGCGGGGTTGGACAGCCTCGACGTGAGCATCTCCATCGGCGTGCACCCCGCGGTGTATGTCGCCGCCGCGTATCCGGCTCCCTTCGGGACGAGCGAGTTCGAGATGGCGAACACCCTGTTGAACGGCGGGCTCACGCTGACCGAATGCCCCCACGTCGACGCCCTCGCCCCTGCGGATGCCGAGCTGGTTTTGGAGGGGAAGCTGCGCCTGAACGAGACGGATACGGAGGGGCCCTTCGTGGATCTCTCGGGGACCACCGACGTGGAGAGGGAGCAGCCCGTGATCGAGCTGGTGGGGGCGATGCACCGGGAGGATTACGTCTACGAGGGTTTGCTGCCGGCGGGTGCTGAGCATCGGCTCCTGATGGGGCTGGGCCGGGAGGTGCGGATCTGGGAATACGTGAGGAACGTGGTTCCCACGGTGCGGGGTGTGAACATGACCCTGGGGGGTATGGGGTGGCTCCACTGCGTGGTGAGCTTCGAGAAGTTCAGGGAGGGGGACCCCAAGAACGTGCTCATGGCCATCTTCGCCGCCCACCCGAGCCTCAAGCACGCCTGGGTGGTGGACTCTGACATCGACCCCTACGACATGGAGCAGGTGGAGTGGGCGATTGCGACCCGGTTCAGGGGAGACGAGGACCTCCTCGTGATCCCCAAGGTGAGGGTTTCGAGCCTCGACCCCTCGTCGGATCAGGAGAAGGAGCTGGGGTGCAAGGTGGGCTTCGACGCCACCAAGCCCCTGGGGAGAGAGGGCTTTGAGAGGCCGGGGATCCCGGTTTCGGATGAGGTCAAGAGGATCCTGGACAGGTACTCCTCGGAGCTCTAGTCAGGTTTTTTATCCCGGGCCGGGGTTTCAGATCAGAACTAGGCGGGGAACAGTTTGCATTTGACTAGAGAGGAGGAGGCGATGCTCGGGGGCGAGGAGGGCCCAGCGGCGGCGAAGCTCCTGGAGCTCCTGGTGGCCCTGGGGGAGGTCTTCGGGGCGGAGAGGCTCGTCCCCGTGGAGAGCGCTCACATCTCTGGGGTCTCCTACAAGAATCTGGGGGAGGCGGGTCTGGGATGGCTCGTGGAGCAGGCCGACCTCGGGGCCAGGGCCCGGATCAGGGCGACACTGAATCCCGCGGGGATGGACATGGAGTTCTGGAGGGAGATGGGGGTCCCCGAGGAGTTCGCGGAGGGGCAGAGGCGGGTCCTCGCGGCCTTCGAGAGGATGGGGGTCGAGCCCACATGCACCTGCACCCCCTATCTGGCTGGCCACGTCCCCGGCTTCGGGAGCCAGATCGCCTGGGCGGAGTCCTCGGCGGTCTGCTTCTCCAACTCGGTGATAGGGGCCAGGACCAACAGGGAGTCGGGCCCCACCACCATCGCAAGTGCAGTGACGGGGCTGGCGGCCCTCTACGGCTTCCGCCTCGATGAGAACCGGAGGCCCGGAGCTGTCGTGGAGGTCGAGGCTGATCTAGATACGGTCATGGCTTACAGCGCCCTGGGCTACGTCACCGGGAAGAGGCTGGGGACCACGGTTCCTTACTTCAAGGGGCTGGGAAGCCCGAGCCTCGAGGCGAAGAAGGCCCTGGGAGCAGCGTGTGCGACGAGTGGCGGCATCGCCCTCTGGCACGGGGAGGGGGTGACCCCGGAGGCGGAGGCCATGAAAGGCCACCTAGCGGGGCTCGAGAGGTTGACGGTGACCGCAGGCGATGTCGAGGAGGCCGTCGCCCGCTTCACGGGGCCCCTCGATGATCCCATCATCGCCTTGGGCTGCCCCCATTCCAGCCTCGAGGAGCTGGGGGAGATAGCCGGCCTCGTCGGGGGGAGGAATTTCGGGGGGCGGCTCTGGGTCTTCACGAGCCGGAGCGTCTACTCCCGAGCCGAGGAGGCGGGGCACGTCGGGGCCATCAGAGCGGCTGGGGGCCGGGTCTTCAGGGACACCTGCATGGTAGTGGCCCCGCTGAAGGAGATGGGCTGGACCGAGGTGGCCACGAACAGCTTCAAGGCGGGCCACTACATGACGAGCATGGGGATGAGGACCCGGATGGGGACGATCCGGGAGCTCCTGGGGGCGAGACAATGATCATCAGGGGCCGGAAGATAGTGGGGGGCCGGACCGAGGGGGTCGCCCTGGTGAGCCGGGACCCCGTGAGCTTCTACGGGGGGATCGACCCGGTCACAGGCGTGGTGACGGAGCCCGGGCACGCCGTTGAGGGGGAGTGCGTCACGGGGAAGGTCTTCGTCTTCCCGACGGGGAAGGGGAGCACCGTGGGGAGCTACGTGATCTACCGTATGGCGAAACTGGGGACTGCGCCCGCTGCCATTGTGAACCTGGAGACTGAGGCGATCCTTGCCACAGGCTGCGTCATCTCCGATGTCCCCCTCGTCGACAGGATAGGTGAAGAGGCCTTCAAGGGGCTGGAGTCTGGGATGGTTCTCAAGGTGGACGCCGACGCGGGGACCGTCGAGGTCGTCGAGGGCTGAGCAGATTCTTATAAACTCATCAGGCCTAGGATTCTGCTAGGCGATTTCATGCTGGAGAATCTTCTCAGGGAGATGGAAAAGGTTGAGGTCTTCAGGAAGGTGGCCATCGAGTTCAAAGGGGAGACCTTCCCGGAGCTGGAGGGGTGGAGCATCATCGACGGGATGCCCTACCACGTCGTGGACGGTGTGCCCCATTACTACTACATCGTGGAGGAGGTGAGCGAGCGCCTCTTCCGCCACAGCCCCCGGACCCTGGACGAGTCCGCCCTCGCTGTGATGGCGGTCACCGACATGGAGGAGGTGGACGTCATCGGGGCCATGGAGGCGATGGCGATCCCCATCTGCACCAGCCTCAGCCTCAAGGCGAGGAAGCCCATGGCGGTCATCGGGAAGCGGAAGTACGTGGACGACGTCTCCGGATACACGCCCCCCACCCAGATCGAGATAGTGAAGACCACGGGGTACAGCGAGACCCGCCTCTACGCGAACGACATCCCCCCGGGGAGCAACGTCCTCCTGGTGGAGCCCATCTCCAGCACCGGCGGGACGCTGCGCATGGTGACGGAGAGGCTGGAGGAGAACGGCATCAACGTAATGGACATGGTCACCGTGGTGGGGAAGCCCGACTACAAGTACGAGGAGGAGGTGGAGCGCTCGGGTAAGGGGGTGAAGACCCTCCTCAAAGTCTACCTGAAGAGCTACGAGGAGACGGGGGACGGCCACGGCTACTGCGAGACCGAGGTGGAGAAGACTGAGTGGTTCAGGAAGGCGGAGCCCGTGGTGGACGCGATGTACCCGAGGTACCAGGAGACTGCTGAAAGGCTCCTCGAGGGCCTCGGGTAAACCTCCCGCCCCCGTGCAAAATCATTTATCGGCCTAGTTCCAGCTAGTTTCAGGAGATTCTCTGAGTTGACGATGAATTTCAGCCGGAGGCTCACGGGCCTCCAGGAGAGAATGGAAGCGGGGAGCATCGACCTCGTCGTCTACGGCTCGTGCCAGAACTTCCAGTACCTCACGGGGCTTCCCGTGGAGTGGAGGCGGGGCGTCGACCTGACGCATCCCGAGAACAACGTCTTCGTCCCCCGGGAGGGGGAGCCGATCCTCACGCTGGCCCCGGGATCCGGGAGGCACGGCGAGGACTCGTGGATCGGGGACACCCGGGTCCTCGAGAGGGATGAGAGCTACCCGGGCATGGTGAAAAAGGTGGCCATGGACCTGGGCTGGGAGAAGGGAAGGATCGGCGTGGGGGACCACCTCTGGGGCTCCACCTGGAGGGAGGTGGCCAGGAGCTTCAAGGGGGCCAGCTTCAGGGGGGCTGCGACCCTCATGGACGACCTCCGGATGATCAAGGAGCCCGGGGAGATCGACGCCCTCAGGAAGGTGGCAGGGATTACCGAGGAGGTGATGGGGGAGGTCATCCCGGGGATCGAGTCGGGGACCACCCAGGACGAGCTCAGAATAGTCATCGAGATGCTGGGGCGGAAGGCCGGGGCCAGTGATATCTCCTTCCCCCCCAACGGCCTATTCATCAAATCGGGCTCGGAGCCCACGCCGGAGCCCTACAGCTACCCGAGGGACGTGGGGCTGGTGGCCGGGACCAGCATCGCCTTCGACGTGGGTTTCGTGATGGACGGCTACTGCAGCGACTGGGGTAGGAGCTTCTACTGGGGCCCCGTGGGGGAGGACATCAGGAAGGGCTACATGGCTCTCCAGAGGGCGGTGGTGGAGACCGTGGACAAGATGCACGAGGGGAGCATGAAGGTCTGCGACGTCTTCCCCAGCATCGAGGGCTTCCTCGACGAGGACGGCTACGGGGACTATCTGAGAGCGAGGCTCCCGCACGGCTCTGTGGGCCACCAGATCGGGGTCGAGGTCCACGAGAACCCCTGGCTCAAGCCCGCGAACCAGCACGAACTCAAGGAGGGGATGGTGATGTGCCTGGAGCCCAAGCTCTGGCGGGCAGGGGAGTACTACCTCAGGGTGGAGGACATGGTTCTCATCCACAAGGACCGGGCCGAGTTCCTCACCAACTACGACCGGGAGCAGTTCCAGCTCTAGCCCCCCAAACTGATTTAACAGCAGTCACATAACTAGTCTGGACATGGCCGATCCAGGGGTCTTCATCGTCTTCGAGGGAATCGACGGCAGCGGAAAGTCCACCCACATCAAGCTCCTCGCCGAGGAGCTCAGGGGGCGGGGGCTCCGCGTTCTGGAGACCTCGGAGCCCAGCAGGGACAGGATTGGCACATTCATCAGGGAGTACGCCGAGAGGAACGGGGACCGCTTCACCCTGGAGACGGAGACCCTCCTCTTCGCTGCGGACCGCTACGAGCACGTGAAGCGGGTGATCAACCCGGCTCTCGAGAGGGGGATGGTCGTCATCTCGGATCGCTACTTCTACTCCAGCATCGCCTACCAGGGGGCCACCGGCATCGACCTGAACTGGATCAGGGAGATGAACAGATTCGCCCCCCGGCCCGACCTCGGCGTCCTCCTGGACATCCTCCCCGAGGACAGCCTCCAGCGGGTGAACGACAGGGCTAAGACGGTCTTCGAGGTCTCCGACTACCTCAGGAAAGTCCGGGAGATCTACCTGTGTATGGTGGAGAGGGGGGAGCTTGTAAGGGTCGACGCCGACCGGCCCAGGGACGAGGTTCGAGCCGATATCCAGGGCCTCGTCGACGGGCTCCTGGAGAGCCGAGAGGCGCCCTGAGGGAGCACGCCTTAATTAAGCCAGGTTGGATGTATCAGGAATATTCCGGGTGGATCCTTTGATCGTGGAACTCCTCAGCCTCTTCACAGCCGTCTGCTACGGCGCCAGCAGCGTGCTGGCCCGGAAGGGGATGAGGGACTCGAATCCCGTGACCGGGGTCATAGTGGGAACCCTCGTCCAGGTGATCCTCCTCTCGGTGCTGGTCGTCGCCGACCCCCCGGAGGCGTTCAACTGGACCGCCATAGGCCTGTTCATCGCATCGGGCATATTGGCATCCACCCTTGGTAGGCTGTTAAACTTCATGTCCATCGAAAAGCTCGGGGTCGCCCTGGCCGCCACCATCATAGGCTCCAGCCCCCTCTTCTCCACCCTGTTAGCGGCTCTCTTCCTAGGGGAGCAGGTGGCTCTCTCAACCCTCCTGGGAACAGTCCTCGTCGTCGCGGGGATCGCAGCGGCAAGGAGCGGGGGCCGGGGGATGAAAGGGATCCAGAGCAGCGCACTGCTGCTGCCCATCGCCTCCGCGACCTTCTACGGGGCCTCCTCGGTGACCCGGAAGGCGGCCCTCAACATCCTCCCCGAGTCCGCATTCGGAGCCGTGGTGGGGGCGTTGGCGAGCGTCGTCTCCTTCGGGGCCTACCTCCTCCTGACTCGGAGAACCGGCGACATACGGTTAAACTGGGAAGGCGGCAAGTTCTTCATCATCAACGGTGTGGTGGTGACCCTGGCCTGGCTCGCCATGTTCTCGGCGCTCACCATAGGGAAGGTCTCCGTCGTCACGGCCCTCGGGGGCACCAACCCCCTCTTCTCGGTCATCCTCAGCGCTATCCTGCTCAAAGACTCCGAGGAGCTGAACTCAAGAATAATATTCGGCTGCCTCGCCATCGTGGCCGGGGCCGCAGTGATAACCCTGCTCTAAGCGGTACGGCTCGCCCTGAGCCTCTCCAGGTTCCCCAGGAGGGAGTCCATGAGCTCCGAGAGGGGCCTGAGGGCCTCGGGGTCGCTCTCCCGGGACATGGCCTGACCCAGAGTAACCAGCTTCTCGACGATGACCTCCTCCACGGACTCGAGCCGCATCCCGGCTTCCGCGGTCGCCTCCTCCCCCTCGGGGACTATGACGACACGCCTCTGGCAGTTGGCGCAGATTATCTCCCCCGACTTTAACTGGAACAGGGGGGTGCCGCACTCGGGGCAGCTCCTGCTCAGCATCACGGCCCCGCTGCGGAGGAGATCGGCCATACCCTTCATGTCGCCGGACAACGGACTCGCACCTCATCCATCATGGACGCCCTCCCAACTTTAGGGTTGCGGCTCGGTTTCGCAACGTTATAATGGCGCTGAAAGAATCCCAGTCCCAGAATGAGCGTGGACTGGACACCACCGAATGGATGTACAGGGACGCCCTATCCCCGGGCGACTCCGCGCGCGAGTGAGATGCTTTGATCGTCGCTGGTGTCGTCTAAGCTGATATGCCCCCTCGGCGGGTTGCCCTGTTTGCATTATATTAACGGTTCTTTGAAACTCCCCAAACTCCTATTAACTGCTTAGAAACTCTTGATCGAACGCAGGTGGCGCCTCTCCCATGAGTTTTGATCTCCCGAAGGGGATACTGGATAACCTCGCCGCGAGTGAGAGGATCCACAGGGTGCTGAAGACACGGTCCATAGTGAACAAGCCGGAGTACACCGTCCTCACGGACCGCAGACTATTCTACTTCAACGAGAAGTTCCTGGGCAGGTACGACCTCGCGGACATCCCATTTTCGAAGCTTTTGGAGGTCAAGGCGGAGAGGGGCAGGATGAGTTTCGGGAGCATCGAGTTCAGCAGCGAGGAGTTGAAGAAGCCCATCACACTCAACAAGGTTCCCAAGGGTGACATCGAGCCCTTCATCGAGGCCCTGGAGATCGCGCTGAACAACGTCGCGGTGGCCCCCCTCTCCATCAAGAGGAGCAAGGGGCTCTTGGGGAAGATGAACTGGGAGTTCAAGAAGACCCCGGAGATGCTCTTCAAGTCGAGGCCCGCGGATGGGTCCAGCCTGGAGCGGAGAGACTTCTTCAGGCAGGAGGATAACAAGGAAGCCCTCCAACAGCTGAAGATGAGATTCGTGAAAGGGGAGATCACGGAAGAGGAATACCTGAAGATGCGGGGCCTCCTATATTGAACTCGGACCCCGCCGTTTGATAAAGCGTGACCCGTAGATTCCCGGCCTAGAACCTGAGGAACTCCTTCTTGGACATCAGATAGTCCTCCACCAGCGCGTCCCCCAGCTGCCCCGGCCGCACGAAGAAGACCCGCCCCAGGTTCTCACGAGCTATCGCCTTCGCCATCTCCCGGAGCTTGTCGTCCTCATCCAGCATCACGATGTTCAAGACGATCCCGGCGGCCCTGTACCTCTGGGCCTCCTCGACGACCCCTGCGAGGGCCCTCTCGAAGCCCACGTACTCCCCGTCCTCGAAGTTGGGGGCCGAGTCGGTGATGAGGTGGGCCTGCTTGTTCCCTGCCTCGTGGGCCACGGCGAGCCTGAACTCCCGGAGGGCGCCCCGGATGTCGGTGTACCCCATGGGGACCACGAGCTCGGGGAGCTCCCAGGGCACCACCTCCCGGACCTCCTCGCTGAAGGCCAGTATCCTGAGCCTGTCCTCGGGGAACTGGCTCCGCATCAACTCGGCGAGGGCTAGCCCCGTCTCCACCGCGGCCTCCAGCTTCCCCGCCCGGTTCATGGAGGCGCTCTGGTCCACGAGGACCCCGAAGACCACCTCGGTGCTGTGGACCGCCTCGAAGACCCGAAAGTCGTCCACCCTAAAGTCCCCGGGGCGTCCCCCCCGTTCCAGGGTCGCGAGGAGGCTCTTCTCGATGCTGATCCTCTCGTAGGGGTCCCCCGCCTCGTAGGGGCGGATGGTGGATGCGAGCATGGCCCCGTGGCCCACCTCCTCGATCCTGTGGGGGCCGACGCCGTGGCGGGCGAGGCGCTGGAGAATCCTGCTGAGGAAGCCCTTCCCCAGGAGCTGGGCCCCCTTAGAAGTCAGTGTGAGCTTGGGCTTCCGGGCGTCGGTGAGCCCCCTCTGCCCGAACTCGGAGAGGATGTCGTCGAAGTCGTTCTTGATGACTCCCTGGGACTCCCGGTTCAGCTCCTCCACCTCTGCCTCGAGGCTGAGCCTCTCCGCCTGGCGGGTCATCCCCTCCAGGATCTCCTCGAGGCTCCCCTGGGAGGAGAGGAGCTTCTCCACGGCCTCCTGCATCTGCTCGGCGCTGAGCTCCTCGAGCTGGGACTCCGCCTGCTCCTTCCGCTCCTGGGACCGGCGGAACCGTTCCACGGACCTGTTCCGGGCCCTGTCCATGATCTTGGAGTCGTAGTCGAGTCCGTGGCCCATCTGCATCTTGGCGATCTCCCGGAGGATCTCGAGGCGGTCGTCGCTTAGGTCGCTGCAGGGGTTCCGGCGGGCCGCTCTCTGCATCATGTCTCCATCCGTTTTGGGATGTAGAGGCCGTCGATCTCTGGGAGGCCCCTTATGACTTCTTTTGTTAGGAGGGCATTCCCGAGGAACTCCAGGGCAGACCGCCGGTACTCCTCGACGTCCCGGGGGTCTGCACTCGCGATGTCACCCCTGAGCTGGTCCTCGAGGTCGGTTACGAGGTGCTCCAGCTCCTCGGGGCCCGACTCGTTCATCCACTCGAGGGCTTCGGCGAACCTCGGATAGGACTCGAGGCCCTCAGGAAGGGCTCCATCATCTGAGAGGAGCTCCGAGACCTCCCTGGAGAGGGCCCTGCTCTCTTCCAAGCCGGTGAGAATCCTTTCACCCACATCCCTCACGGCGTACCAGAGGACGTCCTCGACGACCCTCGCAGTCTGGCTCATCTGCTCGCTCTCCCGGTCGTCGAAGCCGATGAGGTCGGCCCTGAGGCGGACCCGGCCCCTGAGGGAGAGCTGAAGCCCCTGAGCGGCGTCCCCGAGGCTCGATACCCTGCCCCCGCGCATCTCGGTGGTGCTGTAGGTGTGGTCCAGGGCTTTGATGCTCCCCCGGATGCTGGCGCCCCTGTCGATGTTGGGGCACTCCCTAGTGTACCGGGTGGTCTTCACGATGATGTCCACGATCCACCAGGGGGCGGCCACCCTCCGCTTCAGGGAGGCGGCGGTGATGTAGAGGGGCTCCTGGGGGGCCTCGTCGGCCCTGTCGGTGAAGAACTCGTCGTAGACCCTGAAGCGCTCCCTGAATATGATGTCCCGTTCCACGGGCTCGTCGGGGAGCCCCATGGGGATGAGCTCCAGCCGGTCCAGGAGGGGCTCAGGGATCCTGTTCACGTGGGCGAATCCCGTGGGGTTCCCTGTTGCGACGAAGAAGATGTCGATGGGGCGCTCCCAGGCGTACTCTTCGAGGATGATCTTGTTCTCCTGGAGCATGGGGTGGAAGAGCACTTGGACCTTCGTGGGGATCGCGGGGAGCTCGTCCACCGCGATGACGCCCCGGTTCCCCCTGAGGACCCCGGTGCCGATGAATGCCCGGAGGTCTGTGGGGCTCACCCCCTGGATGATGGCCTGGATGTCCTTGACCCCGAGGATCTTCGCCTCGTTGGTGTACTCGTTCCCCTGGATCCGGCTGTACCTCTCCTTCCCGGCGATGATCTCGATCTCCGGGTCCTCCTCGTGCCTGCAGCTGGGGCACCGCCACTCCGGGGGCCACTTGGGGTCGCAGTTGTAGGGGCATCCCTTCACCTTGGGCACCGGGGGCAGGAGCTTGGCGAGGCTCTCGGCGAGGCGAGTCTTCCCCGTCCCCTCCCGGGAGACGAGGTAGGGGTGGCTGTTGCTCAGCACGGCCCTGATGACGTCTCTCTTGGTCTCGTCTCTACCCTGGATGTCAGGCAGGGGATCAACTCCCTCCCTGAGTTTTTTGAGCATCACGTACCGTAGCTCGTAGCGCACCGGCATCGGCTGATATCTTTCGAGGTCGAACTCCATTCTTCAACACCAGATCTATGGTCCGGACTAGCCTGAGGAGGTAGGGCGGATTGGTTTAAAAGGAGTCCGAAGTTGCGGTCTGCTCCTTACAAAGGATGAAGAATGGGGAGTTTAGCGGTCGTACATCCTGGAGGTCCCCCGCATCAGGTTCATGATGGGGAGGCCCTGGGGGCACTGCTCCTCGCACTCTCCGCACTGCTCGCATTTGCTGGCCCGCCCCTCCTCGGGGATCGCCCCGTGGTAGGCCGCCTTGGTCTCGTCGCTGGTGCTGGTATAGTTCTGGTTGAGGACCTCGAAGACGTCGGGGATGAGGACTCCCTGGGGGCAGGGCTGGCAGTAGTCGCACTTGGTGCACCCGATGTAACCGAGCTCGCCATACTTCTGCTGGATCCGCTTCACGAGGGCCAGCTCCTCCTCCGTGAGGGTTCCCGGGCCGGAGCGGCCGGCGCTCACCAGGTTCTCCTCGACGTGGCGCATGATGCTCATGCCGCTGAGGACCACGGAGACCTCGGGCTGGTTCCAGACCCACTGGAGGGCCCACTCGGCTCCCGTCCTCTTCGTCTCGGCCTCGTCCCAGATCATCTGTAGTTCCGCAGGGGGGGTCATGGAGAGGCGCCCCCCTTGGATGGGCTCCATGATGATGACGGCGAGCCCCTTCGCGGCGGCGTACTTGAGCCCCTCGACCCCGGGGCCCCGCTGGCTCGACTCGGTGTCCATGTAGTTGTACTGGATCTGGCAGAAGGTCCATCCGTCGTAGTAGTCGATGATCTCCTTGAGCAGCTCGAAGTTGTCGTGGAAGCTGAACCCGATGTGCCCGATCTTGCCCTCCTCGATCTTCTCCTCGGCCCACTCCGTGACCCCCAGATCCCGGACCTTGGGCCAGCGGTTCCGGCTGAGGCCGTGGAGGAGGTAGAAGTCGATGCGGTCCGCCTGGAGCTTCTCAAGCTGCTCGTCGAGAAACTTGTCAAAATCCTCGTAGGTCTCGACGAGCCCTGCGGGGAGCTTGGTGGCGAGGGCAACCTTCTGCCTGTAACCGTCCTTGAGGGCCTTCCCGACGAGCCTCTCGCTGTTGCCGCCGTGGTAACCGTAGGCTGTGTCCACGTAGTTGACGCCGCGGTCGATGGCGTGGCGGATCATCTTGATGGCCTCGGGCTCGTCGATCTTGGAGCTGTCCCTGTCGAGGATGGGGAGCCTCATGGCCCCGAATCCCAGGGCGGAGACCTCCCAATCGAGCTTCCCAAATTTACGGTAATTCATAAAAATCCTCTGGAGTTGAGGATATCATCTTGATTTCACCTTATAGAGATTGCGAAATCTACGCTCACGACACATGAATCTATGCGAGATGGACAGCCACGGATCAGGGGCTAAAAAGCCTCTTTTCCATAAATCCCCCTTCTCCATGTTCTACCTTGAATGATCCCCCTTTTATCAGAGAATGAAATCCAGAAGACTTGTAAATAAAGTGAAGGGATCGAAGGTTGTTGGGTGCTTGAGTTGCCAGGTGAGTGCCAAACAGATTGAAGTTTATTCTCCCGCTTCCATAGCTAACCTCGGCCCCGGCTTCGACGTTTTCGGAATCGCCCTCGACGAGATAGGGGACACCCTGAGGGTCGAGCTGGTCCAGGAGCCCGGAGTCGAGGTCATCGTGAAAGGCCCTGAAGCGGGGTCGATCCCCACGGACCCCGGCTCGAACAGCGCCGGAGCGGTCCTGCAGCACGTACTGGTTCATTACGATGCTAGTCAGGGATTCGTCGTCGAGGTCGATAAGGGAGTGCCCCCCGGGAAGGGAATGGGCTCCTCGGGCGCCTCGGCCGCGGGCGCGGCTTACGCAGCCATACAGCTGCTGAACTTGGAGCTATCCAGTAGCGAGGCGGTGAAGCTGGCGGCCCAGGGGGAGGCGGCGGTCGCCGGGAGCCCCCACGCGGACAACGTCTCAGCCTCCCTGCTGGGGGGGTTCGTGATGGTCGGAGTTGACTACGATGTTGTACGCCTGGAGCCGCCCGTGTTCGAGATCGTGGTGGTGGCCCCAGACGTCTACTACGAGAACAAGACGAGGCTCGCAAGGTCCCTCCTCCCCGAGAAGGTTCTACTGAAGAACGCCGTCCACAACGTGGGCAGCGCCTCCAGGATGGCGGCCGCCATCGCGATGGGGGACGCGGAGCTCTTCGGGAGGAGCATCAGCGACAACCTCGTGGAGCCGAGGCGGGCCGAGATGATACCCGGCTTCTGGAAGGTGAAGCAGGCGGCCCTGGACGCGGGGGCCCTCGGATGCTCCATCTCAGGGGGAGGACCCTCCCTTTTCGCCGTGGGCGGGGACGCCGCCCGGGTGGGGCAGGCGATGGCGGAGGCATTCGAGGAGGCGGGGGTCGCGAGCGATATCTATCTGACCCGGCCGAGTAGTCTGGGGGCGAGGGCGATCTAGATGACTTCAAGGTTCATGTGCGTGGACTGCGGCCGGGACTTCGAGCCCGGGCTGCGGCTGAGATGCGAGTGCGGAGGGCTCCTTGAGGTGGTGCACGAGTTCCCCTGGGTCGACAGAGACCTCTTCGACGGGAGGCTCTCGCAGCGCAGTGGCCCATACGGGAGCGGGGTATGGCGGTTCAAGGAGCTCGTCTACCCGGGGCTGGATGTGGGCCGGATCGTCTCCAGGCAGGAGGGCAACACCAACATCTACGTTCACAGAAGGCTCACAGAGTACACCGGAATAGGGAAGATCGCCGTCAAGCACGAGGGGGAGAACCCCAGCGGCTCCTTCAAGGACAGGGGGATGACGGTGGGGGTCTCCGAGGCGGTGCGGATCGGCGCCTCCTCCGTGGCCTGCGCCTCCACGGGGAACACCTCGGCCTCCCTCGCCTCCTTCGCGGCGACCACCGGGATGAACTGCGTCGTCTTCGTCCCCGAGGGGATGATCGCCTACGGGAAGCTGGCCCAGTCCCTCAGCTACGGGGCCACTGTGCTCCAGGTCCGGGGGGACTTCGACGCCGCGATGTGGCTCGTCCAGGAGGCCTCGGCGGAGCTGGGGCTCTACCTCCTCAACTCCGTGAACCCCTGGAGGATCGAGGGGCAGAAATCAATCATATTCGAGCTGATCCAGCAACGGGGCTGGGAGCCCCCGGACTGGATCGTGGTCCCCGCGGGGAACCTGGGGAACACCTCGGCGTTCGGGAAGGCGCTGAGGGAGATGAAGTCCCAGGGGCTCATCGACGACGTGCCCCGCCTAGCCTCGGTCCAGGCGGAGGGGGCCAACCCCTTCTACAGCCTCTGGGCGGAGAGGGAGGAGTCCCTGACGCCCATGGAACCCCACACGGTGGCCTCCGCGATCAAGATCGGGAACCCCTTGAGCTGGAAGAAGGCCATCCGCTCCATCGAGGAGACCGACGGCGTCGTGGAGCAGGTCTCCGACCAGGAGATCATGGACGCCAAGGCGGTGGTGGACCGCTGCGGGATAGGGTGCGAGCC
>JADHWM010000050.1 GCA_016783485.1 Candidatus Bathyarchaeota archaeon | reverse complement strand
AGGCCCGGCATGTTCCCCGGATGGCTGCCGTAGGGGACCTCGACGACGGCGTCCACTAGATAGAAGGGCACCGCCGTCCTGTCGGGATGGTCCCGGATCTCCTCCGTGTCCACTATCTCCTCGGTGGTGAGTATGAGCCTCTTCGCAGCCCGGGCGAGTTCACCGTCCTCGATGGTGATCCCGTCGATCTGCGCATTCCCATAAATGTCGCAGCGATGGACGTGCATGAAGACAAAGTCGGGGTAGCACGCAGGGAGGAGGCAGAGGGGCTTACCGCTGAAGGGGTCCTCCACGACCTTCGAGGAGCTCATCCGCAGGGTATCGGAGCCCAGCATCGACCGGGTCGGCATGAAAGGTAGGCCCATCGCCGCCGCCTTGAACCTCCACTGGAACCCGGCGTTGGAGATCTCCCCCACGACCTTGACTTTTCCGCCTTCTACCGCCCTCCGCCCCGTGGGTGACAAACCCCTGAGCTCGTGGCCGAAGGCGTATGCGCACTCTACCTGACTCACGACGCCCCCGCCGATGAGGACGTCGATGTCGTGGACCGCGGTCTTCGCCGCCATCGTCATACCCTTCCGCCCCTGGCGGATCATCTCGTAGATCGCGGCCATGCTGACCCGGATGTGGCCGAACCCCCCGAGGGCGAAGTAGTCCCCGTCTCGCGTGAATCTGCTGACGGCCTCTCTCAGGTTCATCCGCTTGTCCTCGAGGCCCCGGCTCTTGTTCTCGGTCATCCAGCTGCGAGCCTCGTCGGGGTCCATCCACCCCAGGAGTTCGCCCCGGCCTTCCTCCAGTATCTTCATTCTTGGCTATCCTCCCCAGTGGTCTCGGGTGGCTCGATCCTGGGAGTCATGTTCATGATGAGCAGTACCAGCCTCTCCCCGCCCGGGTTCGTGAACCTGTGAATCAGGTTCGGGGGGACGGTTATGATGCTCCCCGCCTCAGCCATCCAGGACTCTTCCCCCACCTCGACCCTGCAGGACCCCGAGACGACCACGGCGACATGCTCCCTCTCGTGGGTGTGGGTCGCTGTGTGCCCCCCGGGCTCCATCCTGAAGATCCGGGAGGAGAACTCCGCTAGATCCGTTCTCCTCAGGACCGGCCAGACCGAGTTGACTCCCTGGAATCCTGGTTCAGTTTCGTCGATCCCCGGCTCCTCCGAGAGCTTCCTCACCTTGAGACTCATGTGTATTTCCTGACGAATCATTTATCCCATCATCCACATAAGGCTGATCGGTGCAATCCATGAGCCTCAGGGTGGGGACCAGCGGATGGTACTACGACGAGTGGGTGGGCCCCTTCTACGACAGGAAGAAGGGGATGCTCACAGCCTATACCAAGGTCTTCGACACCACCGAGGTGAACAGCACGTTCTACAGGTACCCCACCCCCAGGATGGTGGAGGGCTGGTACAAGAACGCCTCCCCGGGGTTCATCTACGCCCTCAAGCTCCCCCGGGTCATCACCCACGACAAGTGGCTCGACCTCGACAAGGGGGTCGAGGACGACACCGCCCGGTTCATAGACCTCATCAGGCCCCTGGCGGAGAAGCTGGGCCCCATCCTCATCCAGCTGAGGCCCAAGTTCAACTACGACGACCACGCCGAGGCCCTGGAGCGGTACCTCGACTCGGTGCCCAAGAACTACGAGTGGGCCGTGGAGTTCCGCCACCTCTCCTGGATGAGGGAGGAGACCTTCGAGATCCTGGAGAAGCACAACGCGGCCTACACCATCGTGGACGAGCCCCTCCTCCCCCCGGAGACCCGGGTCACCGCCGACTTTGCCTACATCAGGTGGCACGGTCACGGCGCCAACCCGTGGTACAACTACGATTACAGTCCCAGCGAGCTGGGGTCCTGGGTCCCCAAGGTGGAGGAGACCACGGGGAAGGCGAGGACGACCTACGGCTTCTTCAACAACCACTTCAGCGCCAACGCCGTCAAGAACGCCGTGGAGATCCTAGAGATGCTGGACAGGGCGACCCCGGAGCAGAAGGGGGCCCTCGACAAGATCATGGCCCACCGCCAGAAAGCGTTGATGCAGCCCCAGGGGATGACCCTCACCGCCTACGCCGCCCAGGAGGAGGGGCTAAGCGTCGCGGACCACCTCCTCCACTTCACCAACGCTCCCCGGCTCACCAGGGCGGAGCAGATAGGGGACGACGAGCTCGATGTCACGTTCAACTCGGGGGACCGTGTCGAGGCGGGGATAAGGCGCTACTCCATCGAGATCGACAGGAACTCCAAGACGGTGACCCACGATTGCGACGACTGGAGGAAGGGGGCCGACAGGAAGAGGATGTGCAAGCACGTCGCGAAGCTGTTGCTGAGCCTCCCGGAGGGCCAGGCCCAGGAGCTCCTCACGGAGATGTGGGAGAACAGGGATGGCTGGCGGTTCATCGCCGCCTATTGAACCCGGGTTATTTGACCTCGATCTCGAGCTTCTTGAGGGCAACCTCGACCTTCTTCCTCTGGTGGCCCTTGAGCCCCCTGTCGAGAACCGCATAATCGACGCCGTCGAGGGTCTTGTCCCGCATCTGGGAGATGAGCTCCGGGGTGATGAGGTCGAGGGCGTACTTGGCCGCCATGTGGCCGAAGGCGGTCTCCTCCTCCAGGACGCTGAATGTGGGGCAGTAGTGGCCTCCGCCGAAGCCGATGGCCACCGGGGCCTCCCCCTTCGCGCTGATGCCTTCTAGGATCGCCTCCACGAGGTAGTGGGCGGGTCCCTCGTCTATCCATTGGCGCTTGCCGCTCCCCAACTCGGCGAAGAACATGGGGGTCTCGAACTGGGTGGGGCTGTGGTGGGTCGCCTCCATGGAGACATTGAACCCCTTCGGGGGGTTCTCGACGAGCTCCAGGTAGATATCCCGCATCGGGTTCGCGAGGGTGGGCTGGAGCTCCCGGTTCCTGCCCCCATACATCGCCTTCCCGAAGTTCCCGGTGGGGTGGACGGTGAAGCTGGGCTGGCCGCTCCTGGCCCAGTGCCTCGAGGCGATGACGATGTAGTCGAGCCCGTGGGCCTCAGCGAATCCGTCAAAGTCTGTAGGGTAGGGGTCGGGCTCCTCGGGAACCTTGTACCTCTCCTCGGGGACGATGAGGGGCTCCACCACGAGGAGGTACTTGTCCCCCATGCTGAGGACGCTCTCGTCCTCGGTCTCGGAGAATCCCAGCTCCCTGAAGATGTTGAGCATGTTCGCCCCGGCGGGGTCTGAGGTCGATAGCGCGATACCTACGTTCCCCAATTCAGCACCTCGTCGACCTTCAATAGGAGGGGCGGCTGCTGATATCTTTTAGGGCTGAGAAAGTTAGGAAGACGCTTAGAAACTCCGGAGAGATAGAGGCTTCGAAACCCCACAATTCATTATTTTTATAGAGGTGTGTCGCTTCGGATAGGGTAGAAGTCCGCCGGTGAACACCCATGGGAAGGATAAAGAAAGGAACAACATGCAGCGTCAACCCCTGCGACGGCGAGGCCGTGAGATCGGTGAACGGACCCAAGGCGAAGGCCGCTGGCCTCGACGTAGAGGGGAATCGGGTCTACCTCTGCAAGGAGCACTATAAAGAGTATAAGAAGGGGAGCAAAAAGGACCGGCAGATAGAGAAGTGGCGCCACGGCGTCGCCTAGCCCACGAACCTGGGCCTCCCCTGAACGCTCATGGGCAGCGGCACCGGCCTGTAGGGCTTACCCTTAACCTGTTTCTTGATCTCTGAGGCGAGCTTCTTCAGGGACATGCTGTGGAGTTTGCCGTCCTCCCTCACACGGACGGGGACCTCCTCGGCGCCTATCTCCCTCTCCCCCAGCACTACGATGTAGGGGATCCACTCCTTCTCGGCGTCCCTGATCTTCTTCTGCACCCTCTCGGGCCTGTCGTCATAATCAGCCCTGATCTTGCTCCGGGCCATACGCTTGGCATACTTTTGGGCGAGGGCGACGTGGTCCTCGGAGACGGGTATCATCCGTACCTGGGTGGGCGCCAGCCAGAGGGGCAGGGAGGGCCTGATCCCCTTCTTCATCCCCATGTGGGCCTTCTCCAGGAGGGCGTAGATGTCCCTCTCGATGGCCCCGCTGGGGCTGCAGTGGAGAACCAGGGGATGCTTCTCCCGGCCGTCCTCGTCCATGAAGGTGATCCCGTATCGCTCCCCGTTCTCGACGTCGAACTGGTCGGTCGCGAGGGCGGAGGCGTTCTCCAGGGCGTCGATGAAGTTGAGGTCGTACTTGAGGACGAAGTAGAAGATCCGCTCCTTCCAGAGCTCCACGAGCACGGGCTTCCCGAACCTCCTCGCGAAGCTCTGGACGAATCGCTTGTTCTTCTTCCAGAACTCCTCGGTCATCCTGATCCCCATCTCGAACTCGTCCTTCTCGAAACCGATGCCTGTGAGGGTGTCCTCCACCAGTTTGTATCGGCGCAGGAACTCCTTCTTCCCCTGCTTGAGGTCCCTGCAGAGGGCGTGGACATCGGGCATGGTGAAGGCCCTGAGCCTCCTGAGCCCCGCGAGCTCCCCCCGCTGCTCCCGGCGGAAGCTGTACCGGGTGAGCTCGTACATCCTGAGGGGGAGGTCCCTGTAGCTGATGGTGGCGTCGTGGGCCATGAGGAACTGGCCGAAGCAGGCGGCGAACCGGAGGAAGTACCTGTCGTCGTCGTGCTCGATGGTGTACTGGCGGGCGGGGAACCTGTTCAGGTAGTTGGCGAGGGTGGGGTGGTTCATGCTGTACATGATGGGAGTCTCAACGGCCATGCCCCCGTAGTCCAGGACCTTCCCTGTGACGAACTCCTCCAGGAGCGCCTTGACCATCCTGCCCTTGGGGTAGTATCTCATGTTCCCCGGGTCGGAGGCGGGCTCGTAGTCCACGAGCTCCAGGCTTTTCATCAGGCTCACGTGGGGGGGCTCCTGGGTGACGGTCCTGTCCTTCTCCACTTCGTATCCCGAGAACGTCTGCAGATTCTTGTGCCCTTTGAAGTCGAACTCGTCCAGCGTGACGAGGTCCCCCCCCATGGTCAATATGTACCATTGGGACTTTAGTTTCTCCTCGGACTTTAGGGCCTCGGAGATGACTTCCTCCTTTTTTTCACTCATACCTTCTCACCTGTTTCACATCGTATAAAGGGATGGCTGGCGCGGCGAGCCAGACACCTAGAACCGGCTGCCAGTCGAGTGGTCGCCGAGAACGGAGAGAACGTAATCTAAAGTTGGTCAGGGCCTTGCGGCCTAAATTGTTTGGCGGGCGTTCACCGCTGTCCTCTCCAGCCCATGCTGAAGGGGTCATCCCTTTTAATCTTTATGCAACCCTGAGACTGGGGACCAGCCTCGCTTTCTCGACCACGTAGCTGCCCCTGAAGCCGTCCCACTCCTTCCTCGCCTCGGCGATCTCTAGCCTCTTCCCGAACCACGGGGCGTCCACCACGAGGGTCTCCATCTCCCCGCCCTCACCGCAGACATCGAAGCCGTGGCGCAGGCTCAGCCTCTTGAGCTCCCCGACGGCATCCCTGTCGAGAACCCTCCCGAGCCAGCGTTCGTCGAGGCCCATCGCCGCGACGGCTGTCACTACGACATCCATCCCCGCCTCGATGACCTCGTCCAGGAGCTCGGGGCTGGACCTTCCCCAGAGGGGAGAGACATGGGCGAGACCGAGCTCGTCGCAGATGGCGTCGACCCGTTCCTTCTGGTAGCTCGATGCGATGGCCCCTGTGATGATGCCGTCGATGTCCAGGCCTCCGAGGGCCTGCTTCAGGTCTTCGAGCTCCGTCTCCTTCTCGCCGCTTGATTCCACGGTGACCAGCTCGAGCCCCTGAGCCTCCGCCAGGAGGGGCACGAGGTGCAGGTTCACGGTGTGGAACATCCAGCTGTCCTCCCGCCTAGGCATCACGGTGACAAGATATGCGACCTCCCCCTCCCGGGATGCGAGGAAGGAGGCGTAGGTGCTGTCCTTGCCACCGGAGAAAAGGGATGCGAGGCGCATGATCAGGAGGGATCGACTCCCCTGCGCCTATAAGCGTTGATCCCCGAGGCCCTCCTTGACGTGTGAAGAAATATGTTCTCTATTGAGTCATCTCTTTTCTGAAGATGATTGTTCTGAGTTGGTGCTCTTTTTTCTGCCTAAGGAGCCTTATCCTCTCCTCTTCCCGCTTGAGTTTCTCCACCTCGAGCCTGAGAGCTTCCACATCCGGCTCACACCCAGGCTCCACTTCGAGAGGTTTTTGTTTCATCAGTAAATACTAGTTACATCTATCAGTATTTAGAATTTTTTACTTTCATCTGACCATACCGGATCGATGGATAAATACCATCTCTATCAACGAAACGGGATGAGAAGGGAATTTATTTCACGAATCAGATTCTAATCCGGAGTGTTCAAGATGGGTGACGAATGGTTCTACGAGACGAGGCGGAGCCGGAGAACGGGCCTCAACTGGATCCCCTTAATGATCATAGCCCTCGTGGTCGTCAACGCCCTGGTCCTATCATACTTCGTGAGCCAAGCGAACGAGAACGTAGCGAGACTCGAGGTGGAGGTTGAGGCCATCGAGTTCCAGCTCAACTCGGCCACCAACGAGATCGCGAGACTCCGGGACTCCATCGCCATCCAGAGCAAGGGGAACGCCTCTCGGAACCTCGAGCTCACCCTGATCTACAACAACACCAGGAACTCGGTGGTCCTCATAGCGGTGAGCGGCCCCTCAGGGGACGGGCAGGGCTCTGGATTCGTCTACGACATGGAGGGGAGGATCATCACCAACAACCACGTCGTCGAGGACGCCGACGAGATCCTGGTCACCTTCCTCGACGGGACCATCGTGGAGGCCGCCCTGGTGGGCACCGACCCCTACTCGGACATGGCGGTGATCGAGGTCGATGTCCCCGCGTACCTCCTGTCGCCCGTGGAGTTCGCCCCTTCATCGGAGCTTCTGGTGGGAGAGCAGGTGATCGCCCTGGGGAACCCCTTCGGGCTCGAGAACACGATGACAGAGGGAATCGTGAGCGCTACGGGTCGCCAGATGGACGCCCCGGGACACTACGCTATCATCGACGTGATCCAGACGGACGCCGCAATCAACCCCGGGAACAGCGGGGGGCCCCTCCTGAACTCCGAGGGGAAGGTGGTGGGAATGAACACGGCCATCCTCAGCGAGACCCGGCAGTTCTCAGGGATAGGCTTCGCGATCCCCTCCGACACCATCCTCAGGGAGGCCCCCGTCATCATCGACGAGGGGCGGTTCGACCACGCGTACCTGGGCATCAGCGGCACCGACCTCCTTCCCGAGATAAGGGAGCTCATGGATCTCGACGACTCCATCAAGGGTGCCCTCGTCACCGATGTGACTGAGGGGGGGCCGGCTGACACTGCGGGTCTCAGGGGGGGCGACCGGCAGGAGAACCTCGACGGGTTCGTGATCAGCATCGGGGGAGACGTGATCATCGGGGTTGAGGGAAAGACAGTCAGGAGCTTCTACGACCTTGTGGTGATCCTGGAGCGAGGCTACAGGCCCGGCGACGTGGTCACCCTCACTGTGATCAGGGACAACGCCGTGATCGACATCGATCTCGAGCTCGGGGTCAGGCCCAGCGCCTAGAGCGAAACCTGGGAATAGCTCGTTCCGTTTTCCCGGTCGAGGAGCCGCCTCTCGCCCTCGAGCCCTTTGATCCCTGTGACGTTCTGGTTCGCCTCGAGCGCGCGTGTTTATCAGGGCGAATCGGGTTAGTCGCTGAAGGCGGCCTCCAGCTCCCTCAGCCTGTTCCTCAGGGAGACCGTTGAGATCCCCGCTGCGTCCGCCAGCTTTTTCTGGGTCATCTTCCTCTTGTTGGATTTGCACGCCATGTAGAGGGCGGCCGTGGCCATGGACCGGGGGTCCTTCCCGATGAGGAGCTTCCGCTCTCCGGCTCTCCGGAGGCTCTCGATGGTCTTTCTCTCTGTCTCGACGTCGATGTTGAGGGATCCGGCTATCCTGGGCACGAACTTCATGGGATTGTCGACAGGCATCCTGAGCTTGAGGGATCTCACGAGGAGCCTATACGTCCTTGAGATATCCTTCACGGACCGCCCGCTCGCCTCCGACACGTTTGAGAGCGATCGGGGGACATTCGACCCCCTGCACGCGGCATAGACGGCAGCCGCGACAAAGTCGGATATCGTCCTCCCCCGGATGAGATCCTCCTTGAGGGCCTTCCTGTAAATGAAGAGGGCCTTGTTCTTGATCCCCCGGGGCAGGTGGAGCCTGTCCGTGTACCTCTCCACCTCGACGGTCGCCTGATTGAGGTTACGGATCTTGTTGTCGTCGGACTTGGTCCTTAAATCGAACCTCCTGAGCCTCCTCCACTTCTGGAGCTGCTCGGGATTGAGCTTCGTCCCGTTGGCGTCTCTGCCCTCCCTGAACCGGGTGAACATCCCCCCTTCGAAGGCGGAGTAGGGGGTGGGGGTCGCCCTCTCCCTCTTCGCGCTCTCGCTCGGGGTGAAGGCCCTCCACTCGGGGCCGTGGTTGAAGACCTCGTCGGTGCGGACCAGTCCGCATCTGGCACAGACGATCTCTCCATTGACCTCGTCGTGGATGCGCTCGGTCCCGTCGCAGACGTCGCACGAGGCTTGTTGGGTTATTACTTCCATGATCGAATCTCCTCGGGTTCCAGATTCGTGGCACTCAGCCCTTCTCCACGGTCCAACAAGGTCTCCGCTAGTTCGGGGAGGTTCTTCTTCTGGGCGCGTCGGAAGCCTGTCTCTTCATGGGGTCCATCGTAGCGGTCCGGTGTGTCAGGTTTCACCGTCAGGAAAATGGATCCGCCTCTGTCGAGGTGGAGGAAGAACTCTTCGAAGTCGAGGGTGTTCGTCTCCCTGATGGTCACGTCGTCGTCTTCTGATCCGAGATACTGGATCGACAGGTTCGAGTCCGTCCAGGTAACCGTAGGCCATAGTCTGTCTCTGCCTTTGATGACCAAGGTTTTCATTGGGTTACGGATTCACATCGGCGTAAGTTTTAGATAATCTTAAATATGTAACAAATGTGTGTTCATAATGTTTGTAACATTCGTTCGTACATACCCTGATCATACTGACTATTCAATGGAAACGATGCGAAAATGGCGCTAGACAGGCTCAGCGAGAAGCTCATCGACTTCGGCTTCACCAAGGAGGAGGCCGAGGTCTACGTCTTCCTATCCTCCATGGGCCCCTCCCCCGCCCGGGTGGTCTCCCGGAGGTTCGATGTCAACAGGATGAGGGCGTACCGCACCCTCAAGTCCCTGGAGGACAAGGGTCTGGTGGAGAGGATCATCGGGAGGCCCATGCGGTTCGTGGCCAACCCCCTCAAGGAGTCCCTGAGAAAGTACATCGACGGGTTCCGGGAGAGGCTCACCGAGCTCGAGACCCGGGAGGAGGATATCATCGAGGACTGGACGCGGATCTCCGACGCCACCAGCGAGCAGATCGAGGAGCCCCGGTTCAGGATCTTCGAGGGGAGGCAGCAGATCTACGAGCTCATGGTCCAGATGTGCGGGAGGGCTAGCGGTGAGATCTGCGTCGTGACCACCAAGAGGGACCTCCACCGACTGGCTCTCATGGGGATAGATGAAAGGCTCAGGACGGTTTCCAACGAGGGCATAAGGGTGAGAGTGCTTACCCAAGTGGAGGGCCCCGACTTTGCCGAGATGGAGTACTTTGGCGACTTCGCCGAGATCCGCCACGTCCCCCTCCCGGCTCCCGTCCGGTTCGTGACCATCGACGATAGGGAGACTCTCACCACCACCTCCATGGAGGACACCATGAGCCTCACCACACATGACGACGCGGGGCTCTGGACCAACGCCCCCAGCTACAACTCCGCGATGAAGGTCTTCTTCGACGCCCTCTGGAGGCTCGCAACTAAGGCCAGCGTCATCATCGAGGCCCTCCAGACCGGGATCACTCCCCAGGAGATCAGGGTGATCAGGACGGACCAGGACTTCCAGGAGACGTTCCTAGGCATGATCAGCAAGAGCGGGGAATCGGTGCACATTATGGCGAGCAAGATCGACGATCTCCCCTTCACGATGGGGGAGATACAAGGAAGCATCGGGGATGGGGCTGATGTGAAGATCATGACCCATCTGGATCTGGACGGCCTCAAGGACATCGGCGAATTCTTCGAGAAAGCGAACGTCAAGCACAGCCTGAGCCCCTTCGACCTCCAACTCCTCATCGTCGACGAGAAGGAGGCCCTCATGAACATACCCTCGCTGCGGAGCCTTGACAAGGCGGTCTGGTCAAACCTAGATCCCTACGTCAATACGCTGATGAGGGTCTTCGAGGACTATTGGGCCCGGGGGGAGCTCGCCGACGATCTCATCTCGAGGCTCGCCTCTCAGAGGGAGTATCTGGAGAACCTGAACGAGATCAAGGCGACCATGGAATTGAATGGGTGGCAGGTCGAGTCCCCGGGAACATTGGTGGGCCAATCGGGGGTCGAGCACACGTTCAACCTGGTCGCCTCGAATCCTGAGAATCCTGGGCGTATGTTTGCGATAGACGTCCTGCTGGAGGAGACGGCCTTCAATCACATCATCCGGCTCGGGGCGAGGAACATGGACCTGAAGCCCCGGACGCTGATGCTTGTCTCGCGACGTGGATTCGGGAAGCAGGAGGAGGAGTTGGCCAGCCTTTACGGGATAGAGTTGGTCTTCAATGAGAGTGCTGAGAAGCTGGCGCAGGAACTTGTGGTCCTGACCTCGTGAGGATATGAACCTCCCGATTCAGGCCACAAGTTGAAGAATAAGATTCACTAAAAACTGACCAAAAGATATATCCAATTTGGATTCAGTTCCTAATCACCATGCTCGGCAGCGACGAGGTCACAGAATTCATCCACAACATGGAGCCCACCAACCACGTCATACTTTTCTACGACTCCCGGGAGAGCAAGAGGCGAATACTGAACGCCTACATAGCTGACGGCCTCGAGAACGAGAAAGGAGCCCTCTACGTCTGCTCGGAGGAGACCCCCGACCAGATACGCGAAAGCCTCGAGGCCTCCGGGGTCGACGTGACGGAAAACGAGGGCTCGGGCAGACTTTTGATCAAGTACTACGATCCTTTCTATATCGAGAACGGTCAGGTCAATCCCCTGAAGATCATCAACAAGTGGCACGGGATTCTCGCAGAGATGAATAGAAAGGGCTTGGGGCTCCGAGGCACCGGGGAGGTGTCGTGCTTCTTCAGGCACGGGAAGGTGAGGGAGCTAATGAGGTACGAGTACGCGCTCCACAGGGTCCTCCCGATCCAGATGGAGGCGATCTGCGCCTACAGCGTCCCCACCGTCGTGAACACCGGTAACACAGACATGATCATGCCCCTGATCCGGGCCCACGGAGGGGCCATCTTCACCACGGAGAAGGGCACAATGGTCGTGGAACCCGAGGTCATCGAGGACTATGAGGTGGAGAAGCTTCTCGACATCAAGATCTGAGAAGCCGTCTCACCCGATTACCTCGGAGAGGCCGACCCTCCGGTTCTTCCTCCCCTCGAAGACGCAGATGTAGTCGAATCCCTCCCTCTTGAGCCTGTGTGCGGCCCTCAGGGTGTTCCTGCCCAGGTCCCCCACGGTGTGGCAGTCCGACCCCACGGTCACGGTCTCGACGCCAGCCTCCCGTGCGGCCCGCAAGAATCCCTTAATGGGATAGAGGTCCCTTATGCCGTGGCGGTACCCCGAGGAGTTGACCCCTATGCCGACGCCGTGGCTGCTGAGGATGTCGAAGGTGTCTAGGACCTTGGAGCCATACTCTTGGAAGGAGACGGGCATCTCGTGGGTGAGGCTCAGGTACTTCCGGAAATAGTCGGGGTGGGCCAGCACGTCAAACAACCCGCTCTCCGCGGCCTTCCCCCACTCCTCGAAGTAGATGTCCAGGGCGTCCGAGAGTTCCTTCCCCAAGAAGAAGGCGGGGGCCCGCCTCCTGGAGCCGATGTCGATACCCCTGACGTAGTGGAGGGCCCCCAGGGCGTAGTCCAGTGAGTACTCGTCGAGGATCTCCTCGATCTCCCGTTCCACCTCGGGGAACCAGTCGATCTCGAGCCCCGCCCTGAGGGTGACTTCGGTGTTCTCCTGGGCCGCCTCGATGTCCCGGAGGTAGGAGGGAATCTTCTCGGGGGAGATGCCGTGCTGGACGTCCGGGCCGGTGAGGATGAGGTGGGTGGTGAAGCAGACCTCGTCGATGCCACGGCGCTCTGCGACTCTGCAGTACTTATCGGGGGTGGCGATGGGGGCGTCGGAGCTGTAGCTCTCGTGGACGTGGAAGTCCTTGGAGATCCACGTGCGGGGCTCGGCAGCCATGGCGGACTATAGCTATGGCGGCTCAGGGATATTTGAGGCGTCCGCTCACGGATGAATCGGAGCCTGGGAGAAGATTATGCAGGCCCCTGCGCGGGTAATTTCAATAATTGTTTGTAAAACGGTTTTAATTCTTATTTTCTGATTTTAGGGCAATTCCGGTGCGCACGTGGGCCTTTAATGTAGTGACAGTACGCGCTTGTTACACGGACCAGCAGGAGATTATCCTGACTTGTATTTTCTCGTATGCGTTGAGCGGCGATACGCCGCGTCATAGATTGTATTTACAATAGGGTAAAGTCTCAAGCGCGCGACAGCGGTCCACCCTAGAGGAAGGAGGGCATCACATCGTGGGCGAAGCCTTTCATGCCCTCGAAGAGGTCGACTGGCTTGGAGACGGCGATGTTGAACATGAAGTGGGTGACGCCCACGTCCATGTACTCCTGGATGCCCCTGATGATGTCGTCGGTGGTGCCGATGAGGGAGTATTTGGACTCCTCGTCGAAGTCTATGAGGCGCTTCCCCTTGGAGAGGGATTTGTAGTGGGCCTGGGCCGGGGACTCCACGTAGTTCCTGAGGGCCTCCTCCCGGGAAGAGGCGTGGCTCAGGGAGATCTCCCTCACCACGTCTATGTCTCCCATACTCCTGCCGTACTCCTCGGCGTACTCCTTGAGCCTCGGCATCGCCTCGGCGAACTGCTCCGGCGTCAGACCGGGTATCCAGCCCTGGGAGTTGCGGGCCACCCATCTGAGGACCTTCTCCGTGGTGAGGTGGCGCCCCACGTAGATGGGGAAGGGCTTCTGGACGGGTCTCGGATAGAACTCCATGTCCTCGAACTTGACGTGTCTCCCGTCGTAGGAGGCCGGGTCCTCGTTGAAGAGCACCCTCATGGCCCCGAGGCCCTCGTTCATCATCCTCAGCCTGTCCCTGATGCCCAGAGCGGCGGACTCTTCGCGGTACGCGCCGGTTCCGATGCCCAGCAGGACCCGCCCCCCGGATAGGACGTCCAGGGTGGCCAGCTGCTTCGCGAAGACGACGAGAGCGGGGGCTCTCCAAGGGAGGACGAGGATACCGGTCCCCAGCTTTATCTCCTCGGTCACAGCGGAGACCGCGGCCATGGAGACCATGGGCTCGAAGAAGGCTGGTTTTGGTCTGAGGTGCTTGCGATAGTTCTGGACGGTTATGTGGTCGTTCCCCCAGACGGACTGGTAGCCCAGCTCTTCAGCCAAGGCGCCGGCTTCCACGATCGTCTCTCTGGAGGCAAAGCCGGTGGGAACCATAAGGCCCTCCCTGCCTGTGGGGAGGGACACCCCGAATTCAACCATCATATCACCTTATGCAAGTCGGCGCCCCATACTTCGCCAACCTCCCTTTTATTCGTATACTCCAGAGACCCGTCGGGGGTGGTTCAACTTAATTTCACGTTAATGTGTCTATTACTCATGTTAAGATTCGGGACCCAGATATCCCTGGACCATCCCTGGGGGGAGCTGGGTTCGGTGCCCGGGTACGCAAAGCAGCTGGAGGAATGGGGCTACGATTGCATCTGGTGCCCCGACGAGAGGTTCGAGAGGAGCCCTTACGTCGTCCTCACCCTCGCCGCCCGAGCCACGGAGCAGGTGAAGCTGGGCGTCTCCGTCACCAACCCCTACACCAGGCATCCGCTGATCACAGGCGCTGCCGCGGCGACGGTCAACGAGGCCTCAGGGGGCAGGGCCGTACTCGGCCTGGGTGCTGGAGCAGCCTCCCTCTTCGAGAGGCAGGGGATCGAGAGGCCGAGTCCGCCGGTGGCGTCGATCAGGGAGGCCATTGAGATTCTCAGGCCTTTCATGGGGGGTGAGAGGGTTAGCCACGAGGGTAGAACCCACAGCTTCACCGGAGCCAACGTCGATTTCGAGTCAAGTCCCGTACCCATCTACATCGCAGCCAGAGGCCCCAGGCTCCTCCAGCTTGCGGGTGAGATGGCAGACGGGGTCATCATCGGCAGCTTGACCTCGGAGGAGGGGTTGAGGTACGCTCTGAAGAACGTGCGGCTGGGCTTGGAGCGGTCCGACAGGGGTTCAGATGAATTTGACGTCGTCCTCTGGGCCTACACCGCCATCTCCGAGGACGTGGAGGTGGCTAAGGACAGGGTCAGGCGCCTCGTGGTCTCCTCAATGTGGAGCAGCAGGGGGATAATTGACAGGCTGGGGCTCGATGAGGGCGAGTGGGGGCCCTTAGAGGAGGAGATGAAGGCAGGCTTCAGGAAGGGCTTGCCTCCGAGAGAGGTCTACGCATCGGCAGCTGGAAAGCTGAGCGACGGACTGATAGAAGCCTGGTCCCTTGCAGGTGATGTCGAATCCGTCGCGAGGCGGGTTGAAGGTGCGAAAAAAGCCGGGGTCAAACAGATAGCGATCCTAGCCCTGGGCGGGAGTCGGTCGGATAGGATGGAGACCCAGAGGGCCTTCACCGAAGGCGTCATGGGGAGAGTTTGAAGCCGCCTCTTCTGCAAACATCATAAATAACCAGAGAAGGAGTTCCTCCTTGATCCGATTTGCTTCTCAACAGAGAGAGAGCCGAGGAAAAGATGGCGGAGCACGGGATCGAAGCCCTCGTCGCCGCATCCCCAGCCAACGTCTTCTACACCTCCGACACGTATCCTTACGGCAACTGCTACGCCCTCCTCCCCCTCGACAGGGGCGTCGACCCCTGCCTCGTGGCCCCCGTCTCCGGACCCGCGCCGATTATACTGATGTCCCCCACGTGGATGAGGGACGTCCGATACTACGGAGAGTTCTATATAGTAACCCAGTTCGCTGAGGAGCCCCTCGACGAGCAGGAGAGGGCGCTGAAAAGGGCTCAGGAGTCCTGGGAGGCCTCCAGGGCGTCTGACCCCGCAGAGGTCATGGCCGATGTGCTGCGGGAGAGGGGCATCGTCAAGGGGAGGATCGGGGTCGAGGAGACCCACACGATGTACGACCCATCCTTCTGGGAGCGGGTCAGCTCCACGCTGCCGGGCCTCGAAGCCGTCCCAGCAGTTCAGATCTTCCGGGAGATACGGATGGTCAAGTCTGACGAGGAGGTGAGGAGGATCCATGAGGCCGTCAAGATCACGGAGAAGGCCTGGGACGCCGCCCTAGAGTCCGTCGAAGC
>JADHWM010000049.1 GCA_016783485.1 Candidatus Bathyarchaeota archaeon | reverse complement strand
GGGCGAGTCTGTCGCCGTGTTTCTTGACGTTTTCGTAGGCTTTTTTGAGCATGTAGGTTCTGAATGTGGACATGTTTATTTGTGGGGTGGTTCGCGCTATAAGGTTATCCGAGGGGGATTAGAAGCCGTGAAAACAGAGGTTAATCAAAAGTCTCTCTAATAAGTATATTCACGTTATGAATGTTAACGTGGTTACCGTTGTTTCAGAACATCACTGAGAAAAACCACTTTTCTAAGCCTGAAAAGATAGTCCACATCATACCCCTGGGCTTCGAAGTGGATAGAGCCGTCAAGCCCTTCGAAGGAAAGGACGGCTTCAGGGCTCACAGGGTTCTCCTGCTCTCAGCTATATCAGCCAGCGAAGAGCAGGATCCAATCGTACTTCAGCACATTAAATACGTCAACATCGTGAGGGAGAGACTTGAATCTCTGGGCATTGAGGTCCATGTTCACCATCTGGATCTCATTGATCTCCTCGAAGTGATACGAAAAGTGAGCAGTCTGATTCATCTAGAAAGGATGGAGGGAAACATAGTGTACGTCAATATGTCGGCGGCGGGTAGGCTCACATCAATTGGCTCTACTTTATCAGGGATGGTTCAGGGTGTAAAAGTGTATTATGTGAAAGCCGATGGTTATTCGAATAACCTAGAGGATATGGAGGTCCATGGTTACTCCATCTGTAATAATGTGAACGTTGAGTATCTCGAAAATTTCAACGTAGAGTTACCTGATCCTAGGAGCATGATGTTGCTTGTGGAGCTCTATAGGAGAAATATGAGTGCATCTGAGATGCTTGTTTTTCTGCATGATTATCGTGTGGCTGGTTTCGCTGATTATGATGAATATCTGAGTCGTGAGGATAAAATTAAGTTCTATATGAGGTTGAATCGGGGTTTATTGAATAAGTTGGAGGGCCTTGGCTATATCAGGAGAAAGAAGCTGGGTAGAGAGGTTGAAGTTGAGATAACGGATCCGGGAAGATATGTTGCCTGCATAAGTGGAATGATTAATTCTTAATGTGTGCTGTTCTCGCGCGCGTAGCAGCCACCTTTACCGAAAGTAGTGGACCAGGGACGGGTTGAATGAAAAGCGAGTTCGGGGGGATTCGATCCCCGACCTCGTGAAGATATCTCCTGTCTTTCTCTCCGTTGTCTCGGTTGGTAAGCAGTTTAATATCCCATGGCTTCACCGAGCCGGCGGGGGTCAGCTGTCCCGCAGTAGACGTCTTCTCTCTTCCAGACGGCCTGCATGCTGCCCATGGACCAGTGATAGGTCCCGAGGGGTCTGGGCATAATTCCCAGGCTCTTCAATCCCTCGATGACTCCAGTGTAGATGGGGCGCCCTGCGTGTTCTTATGGACCTTATTTGACGAGTCTGCAGTCAGCTTTGATTCCTAGGGCCCCTGAGTTGTTTTGAATGGGTTTTACGGCGTATATTTGGATAAGCATTCCTGCTATGAATAGAATTGCCCTCAGGATTTTTGTGGGAGTCAGATTGAGTAGAGTGGCGCTTCGTAGTTTTGGATGGAGACGAATAGGTGTGAGGACCCAGACTATCAGGGCCGGTAGGATGAATAGCAGATCCTTTCGAGTCTCCCGTTTTCCACTCGGTCAGGATGGTTTGGTTTAGGCGGGCGGCATAATCAAAATCAAGCCAGATGGCTGAGAGAGGCGGGCATACTCAAGATGGACCAGATCAAGAGTATGAAAGAGAGCTCTGTTAAAATGCGTGCGCGGTGATTGAAATAAATCTAGCTCACATATGGCTCGTTGGACAATTATTTACCGCCCGTTCTCACTATCTTCACATTTGTGCTCAGAGCCTGCCCTGGGAGGCCCTTCGCAAATTTTACCCTTAGAGCCCCTGTTTTACCATGGCGCTTCAAAATGGTCCCAAACAATCTGGGCTCATCTTGAGGCCAGCAGACTTTCCAACCTATGAGATCTGCTTCATTGGAGTCCACGTCTAAAGCCTTGATCAGACACTCTTGGTTTCTCTGGGACTTTGGGCCTCTTCGATAGTTCTGCACCACACCGATATACTCATTATTCATTTTCTCACACTCACTATTCTCAATTCTCGTGCGCAAGTCGACGGACACTCGTTTTCACTTCCACATCGTTCTGTAAATCGATCAGTCTCGAAAAGTCGTCCATCAACATAGATAACCATCCCATCCTAGCGTGGAAGTCCGTGTCGTCGCTTATCCTCCGGACCTCACAAAGGTATTCGTCATCCACGAGCCCTTTACAATCTTCCTCTCTCTCGGGCAGGCCTCCACACTTGACCTCACAAAGAGATCCGATCCGACTCTGGTTTGCTCCAATCACTTCGATTGTCGAGTGGCCCCTGCGGGAGAGAGAGATCAAGTCAAGACCATCTTCCTCATCCACCAATTTTCTCGAAGCGCCGGTGAAACTTTTGGCAACAAGAGTCGCCTTGGCGTAATCCAAATCCACGAGTTGTTCCAGAGTGCCCTCTACAGTTCTTATCAAGGCCTTGGAGGCGTAATATTTAGGCCCCACAATCACTCTCAACAGCCTCCTCTCATCATCCACACTCTTGGCGACGTAGTCAACACAACCCATCTCATCGTTTACTTCTTTGAACTCGTACCCGTGTAGACTCTTCAGTAACTCGACCTCGACTTCCTGCCAATTTGAATGTAATTTTACTTCCAATTCTCACACTTCATTAAATCAAAATCTTCACGTGCGCGATTTCAGTGGGACCGGGGAATGCTCCAATGTGCGCGCGCCATCGAGGGTCCAAAGACCCCCCATCTGCTTCACTTTATCATTAAATCGACGCCAATCACTTCTAGTCAATTCCCCGTGGCTTATGCTGACATAACCCGAATCTTGAAGCAGAATCGTGACTTTGGATAGAAGGTCTTCAGGCAGGTGTTTTTGCACCTCTGTTTTGTTGTTGAAGTTCATCATTTTTTCACGCATCTACTATTCTTTTTCAACCCATGACTCAATCGTGCGCGAGTGGTAAATAGTCACGTGCCTTGGATGAGATCTGACGCCTATTCGTCAACCCATCGGTGATCTCGTTGCGCGCCAGGGTTCTCTGAACACTTTTAGGTAGACCCATAATCGCCGTATTCTCGTCCGCTGATCCAAGAATCTTGATTAGCTCAGGCCGATAGTAGCTAACCATGTTCTCAAAGTTCTTTTTCTGGAAGGTCATTCCAGTCATGAGTTTGAACCGCTCGTTACGTACGTTTACTATTGCTTGCTTAGATGCCAGTGCGCGTATTTTCTTATCCGTGTACGCTTGTTTGAGATCAGGATCCCTGCTGTAATTCATTCCCTTTAGATCGCTCCTGACTACATGAATTTGGACACCCATCTTCGCGGCGATCTCCACGTTGGTGAGATCCTGACCTATTCCCTCAAGTATCACTAGTCGACGCTCCTCCGGGCTACAAATATTATTTAGCATTTTTTCTCCTCTTTTTCTTCTCTCTTCTCAAGCAATAAAACGGAATAATCACTTTCCTCCCTGCGCGACTATTCTAGCCCATCTTAAGTAGGCCAGAATCTCTCAGCGATCTAGCTTGATTTTGAGTATACCTGAATATTATGTCTCCTTTCAACTCGTACGCAAAATCCCAAGGCGAGATTAGGACAATATCTCCCTCTCTAACCCAATTTCGCTTCTTCATTTTCCCACGTACCCTACACATCCTCTTATACCCATCCTGGCAGATGACACTCATACGAGTGAATCCAAAATTCTTGTCCACAACCCCCAAAATGTCATACCTGTTAGGCATAAACATCTTCTTTCGGATGTCGCTCTCGTTTTTGACTAGTTTTTTTCCCATTTTATAGATATCCTGCACCGTGTGCGTACTCGCGCGATTTGATAGTAAACGCTATCCCGTCACTTTATATTTACACGCAGAGGTGCAAAAAGAAAGATCGAGCGCTACCGCACCACGGTTCCATTAGGGGCTCTCATAGTATATAATGGTTACCTATTATCCGCTATTGAATCCAAAGAGTTATTAATGGATATTAAAATTACCAATAGTGGATTTTAGATGAAGAAGATAGCTTTATCGATGCCTGAAGAACTCGATGAGCGTCTACGGAAATACATCATGGACGAGTTCAAGGGAATCAAAGGCGCCTTATCGATTGTTGGAATCAAGGCGATAGAGAAGTATCTCGACGAGCTAGAGCAATAACCCAAATGTGCGCCTCCGAAGAAGTCAGAAGCAAGAAGGGACATCTAAGGGAAGAGATGTTCACCCTAGCATCGGGAATTCAAGCTAACATGAACCAAGTCTTAGACTTTTCAAAAAGAGGCAAAACCAAAAAGGTTGAATTCCAGGAGGACCAACGAATCCATATTCGATGCAATTACGCCATAGACGATCTGAAACGAATCCAAGAGAGCCTCGAAGATTTTTCACACTCACGCCAGTGGTAACATCGCGCACGCAGCAGGAGATGCGCGTACCTACAAGGGACTTTCCGAATAATCGCAGTTCTAACTATCCGAAATGAATAGCATGAACTTGGTTTCGAGTCTGTCCACGAGATAGATGGACGTCATCTACATCGGAAGAGAAAGCAAGGACAGGGCTAGATGGGATCCGAACCCCCGACCTCGTGAAGATATCTCCTGTCTTTCTCTCCGTTGTCTCGGTTGGTAAGCAGTTTAATATCCCAGGGCTTCTCCGAGCCGGCGGGGGTCAGCTGTCCCGCAGTAGATGTCTTCTCTCTTCCAGACGGCCTGCATGCTGCCCATGGACCAGTGATAGGCCCCGAGGGGTCTGGGCATAATTCCCAGGCTCTTCAATCCCTCGATGACTCCCGGGGGTAGCCTGTTCTCCACCTCCAGCGTCCAGTCGTCTCTGAGGGGCCAGAACCTGGGGGCATCTATCGCTGGGTATGGCTCCCATCCGTGCTCCAGGATGCTGTAGAGGACCTGGGGGACCGTGAAAATGCAATCTCCGGGGGAGCCTATGGCCATCCACGGGGCCCCGTCCCTCTCGACGAGGGTGTTGGAAATGGCGTGCTGGGTCCTCCCCCCCGGCTCCACCATGGCGTACCTCTCCCAGCCTATCCCGTTCCCAGGGACACCGTCCACGACGACCCCGGGGATGCCCCCGCCTCCGGTCTCCATCATCTGAACCCAGTTCCCCTCCCCGTCCACGATGCTGAGCTCGCAGCTGTCGTGGGGAACGTGGCCCGTACCCGGGAGGCCGGCCCTGTGAGTTGACCTGCCATGAGTGAGCTTGAGGTACCCCGTGAGGTCCGCCTTAGGGCGGCTCCCCTTCCAGAGTTCAGCTGTCATCCTGTGATATTCGGGGCTCAGGAGAGTCTCCAGAGGGGTGTCATAATAGGAGGGATCGTGGATGAGATTCCTCTCATGGTGGGCCCTCCTGAGAGCCCAGGCCATCAATGCGAGGGTCTCCGCGGACTCTGTGTAGTGGCCCGTCTCCCGGAGGTCGAAGTTATCGAGGACGCCGAACATGAATCCTGTGTAGAATCCTCCGCGCTGGGGCGGGGGTATCCCGATAATCGTATCCTCTTTATGGGTTATCTCGACGGGGTCCACCCAGATGGCCTCGTAGCCCGCCACGTCGTCTAGGGTGATCATCCAGCCGAGGTCGTTGGCCTCCTCCACCAACCTCTTGGCCCATCCCCCGTTGAGGAAGTGGTCGGGGCCTTCGGCCGCGGATGCCTCGAGAGTCTCCGCGAGGTCGGGTCTCCGCCACGTCTCGCCGGCGGGGACCTGGAACCCGTCAGGGGTGAAATGTTTTCTCCCGCTGGGGAAGTAGGTCCTCCCGGGCAGGGCGTTGAATCTTCCCCCTGTCCCCCCGAAGAGGAGGGCGTACTCCCAGCTCGTCACAGTGTGCCCCTCCCGGGCGGCTTTCGCCGCGGGTTCTATCAGCTTCCTCCAGGGCATGGATCCGAAGCGGTGGAGCATCTCCTTGAGGCCCGCGGGAGACCCGGGTAGAGCGGCAGCCATTTTAGGGGCGTAGGGGTGGGGGCAGAAGGGGGCCAATCCGCCCGGGAGGGTCGGCGAGGCGTCAAGGAAATAGCTTCTCCCCGTGTCCGCGTCCCAGTAGAGGAAGCTGACGGTGCCGCTGATGGTGGTCATGTGGGGCTCGTAGACGGGGCCGGCGAGGCATCCCGCCACCGCGGCGTCGACGGCGTTGCCCCCCTGCCGCAGGACATCGACCATTATCCTGGTGACCGAGGGGTGGCTGCTGCTCACCATCCCGTGTCGACCGGTGACGACCTGTTTGGGTCCCTGCTTCGGCGCCATGTGCATCGGATGGAAATAAGCGTATGAGGCATAAAAGCTTCAAAATCATGGCTCCAAGCAACCTCGCGAGCGGGGGGATTCGAACCTTTCCCTATGTGGAGATATCTCCCGTCTCTTTCCCGTTTTTTTCTTTACACACATGCGCCTGCGCGCACGACCTCACATTTTTCTGACATATTCACACTTACCGTAAACTTTGCAGTAAAAAAATCCTTATTTAGATGAATAAAGCGGTATAACGACCCCTTTTCTACGGTAACCACAAATAAATATGACTGACAGTTAAGTACTGTTGATCGTTGTGCCCGCTCCAAGAGTGAAAAGGGGAAAATGGAGCAAAGAAAGAGAGCGCACCCAATCTGGTAAGTGGAGAAAAAAACGGTCAGACGCAGGAAAAAGGAGACAGTAACTATGGGACGAGACGCAAAGAGAAACACGGTCAACTATACTCAACGGCGTGGTCATAAAGTAGTCAATAAAGTGAAAACAGATAATCCGGAAAAACGGGCCAAGGAGCACGGACAACAGGGTAAAGGATTCGCAATCATGACTAATAGCTTTGAAGTTTGTCGGAATCCAGCATCAAAGAAAGAAAAGTCAGGCATCGATATTGAGAAATAAATGTCACAGAGGTAAACGACCTAGATATAACGAGAAATTGTGAAAAGCCTGAGCAGATTCCGCGCGCCGGGTTCTTTCACTCACATCTCGCTTCTTTAATTCGGCTTTTACTCCTCAGGATCGTCGAAGTCACAGTGTTTAGCTAGACCCTTCAGGTTCGAAATGCTACTCCTCATAGTCTTGAGTCTATACCCGTGTTTCTCTATCCACAGCTTATGCTGTTGTGACCTCACAACAGTCTCAGGAAGTAAAACAGCATGGGTTCGAGATATGGTGGGCTCGGTGGGATGTGCTTTGTATACCGGACGGATATGTTGCGTGCGCGCCCACTTTATGAATGTGCGTGAGATGTTTCGCGCGTGCACGTAACATTGATTATTTAGTAAGAGCTAAACTCTCTGAACGTCGATGAAGGTCCTCGTAGTCAGGCAGGGGCTGGCCGAGAGAATCAGGGAGCGCCTCCCCGAAGAGATCGAGATCGTGACACCGCAGGTAGGCGACGACGAAGAACTCGTCGGTCTGGCGGCTGATGTCGATGTGATCGTGTCCACCAGGCTCTCGCCGGAGGTTGCCTTGGCCGCGGGCAACCTCAAGTTACTGCAGAAGACCGGGGCGGGCGTGGATGACATGCCCTTCGACGCGCTTGGCCCGGGTGTCTTGGTCGCCAACACTTCTGGAGCTAACCCCGTTCCCATGGCTGAGGGGGCGTTGGCCTTGGTGTTGGCTCTGGCTAAGCGGGTGGTGCAGAGGCATATGGGTTTCAGGATAGGGAGGGGTGGTTCCCGTGGGGTGGAGCTCAGGGGTAAGAGGGTGGGGATTATTGGCATGGGCAGCATCGGGGTGGAGGTGGCCAAGAGGCTGAGGGCCTTTGAGATGGAGGTCCTCGCAGTTAGGCGTAACCCTGATCCGGAGCTGGAGGAGTCCCTGGGGCTGGAGTTCCTGGGAGGCCGGGGCGACCTCGAACGGGTGATGAGGGAGTCGGACTTTGTGGTGGTCACCGTTCCCCTCACCCCGGAGACCAGGGGGATGATTGGGGAGAGGGAGATCCGGTTGATGAAGCCCACCGCGTTCATTGTGAACGTCGCTAGGGCGGCGATCATCCAGGAGGAGCCCCTCTACAGGGCCCTGGAGGAGGGGAGGATTGCGGGGGCCGCGCTGGATGTCTGGTGGAAGCCCCACTGGTGGGACCCCGTCTGGAATCCGGAGGGCTTGGATGCCTCCAGGTTTCCCTTCTGGGAGCTCGCCAATGTGATCTGTACTTCACACAATATTGGTTCCACGGATTCACAGTCGGATGCAGGGCTGGAGATCATGGTGGAGAACATATTGAGGGTCCGGGATGGGAGACCGCTCATAAACCCTGTGGATAAGATGCTGAGGTATTAGTACGCGAATTTGGGATACCTTTAAATGTCGCCTCCCTTGTTGAATGCTGTCACGTCGAACATATTCATGTTTGGAGTAGCTGACAAGGCACCCGCATGCGTAGTTTAGTGATAAGAGCAAATACGTATGCAGGTACAGAGTTTCAACGATCTACCCCTAAGTGATGATGTCCTAAGGGGCATCAAGGATCTAGGTTTCGAGAAGCCCTCCCCCATCCAGGCACAATCAATCATGCCCCTCCTCCAAGGCAGGGACGTGATCGGCCAAGCCCAGACGGGGACAGGCAAGACGGCGGCTTTTGGCATCCCCATGGTGGAATCCATCGATCTCCTCGACAGGAGAGTCCAAGGACTCGTGTTGGCCCCCACCCGGGAACTCGCCGTACAGATCGCCGACCACATCTCCCGGATCAGCAGGTACACCGGCATCCGGGTCTGCCCCATCTACGGCGGAGAGAAGATCAACAAGCAGATAAGGCAGCTCAAGAGCGGCGTCCACATAGTCGTGGGAACCCCCGGCCGGATCATCGACCACCTGGAGAGAGGCACACTGAAGCTGAAGGACGTCCACACGGTGGTCCTCGACGAGGCCGACAGGATGCTGGACATGGGCTTCATCAAAGACATCAACAAGATCCTGGACAGAGTCCCCAAACACAAGCAGACCAGCCTCTTCAGCGCCACCATGGACCGGAACATATGGAAGATATGCGACAAATACATGGACAGACCCGAGAAGATCCTGGTCAGCGAGGACGAGATCGCCCTCGAGCAGATCCATCAGAGATACGTCAAAGTGGACACCAGCAGCCGCTACCCTATACTAGAGGAGCTCATAGCCGACCAGGGGATACGGAAAGCCATCATATTCACCAGGACCAAGAGGGGCGCCCACCAGCTGGCGAGGAAGCTGAAGAATAGCGGATACAACGCCGACTCCCTCCACGGCAACCTGTCACAGCCCCAGAGGGACCGGGTGACCCGGGGCTTCAGGAAGCACAATGTGGACTTCCTGGTCGCGACGGACATCGCGGCGAGGGGCCTAGACATCACCGGCATCACCCACATCATCAACTACAACATCCCCCGGGAGACCTTGTCATACTTCCACAGGATAGGGAGAACGGCGAGGATGGAAGCCGAGGGCACGGCCATCACATTCGTCGCCCACGGCGAGGAGAAGGCGATGGCCGATATCAAGGCCCAGACCAGCACGAGGATCACCGAGCTGAAGACAAGCGTCAACGTGAAGGCGGGTCCGGCTGAGAAGCATAGGGCGATCTGCAGGAAATGCAAGATCGAGTTCGATTTGCCATTCAAGCCGACCGATGGACGCCCCGTCTACTGTCTGCCCTGCCTCAAGACCAGGAAGCGCCATTACAGGCGAAGGCACTAGACACTTCTTTTCCACTTTAACTGCCTAGCGCGGCAGGGCTCGGTGGGATTCGACACTCTTAGAGGTTTTATGTATTCAAGTGGAGACGAGAACACATATACCATATGTTTTTCTATGGTATATGTTTAAATGGAGCGTTATACCATACATTTTTTTAGGGTATAATGGGGTTCAACTTGGCGGCGATAAACGGCAGGATTCACCGCAGGATTCTGGAGAAGAAAAACAGGGTTGAGAGGCACAGACTGCTCCATCCGGATCTGGTGAAGCGGATAGGGGAGGGGGTGCTGGTGGAATACGTGCACAGCAGCAACGCGTTGGAGGGTAGCACCCTGACCCTGGAGGAGACGGAGGCGGTGATTCGGGGGATGACCGTGGGGGGGAAGACGATCCGTGAGATCCAGGAGGTGATGAACCACCCCGGTGCGGTGGAGTACATCATGGGGGTGGCCCGGGGGAGGGCGCCCGTCACGGAGGAGACGGTGAGGGAGGTGCACGGGCTCCTGCTTGACGGGATATTGGAGGGGCCCGGGGAGTACCGGACGGGGATGATCGCGGTCCCCGGGGCGAGCTTCACCCCACCCCGGAGCACGGAGGTTCCCCGCCTGGTCAGGGAGCTGGTGGACTGGCTCGAGGGCAACCCTTGGGAGTACTCGCCGGTGGAGCTCGCGGCCCGGTTCATGCACCGGCTCCTGGTCATCCATCCTTTCCACGACGGGAACGGGAGGACCGCCCGGATCCTCATGAACCTGGTGCTTCTCAGGAACGGCTACCCGACCCTCACCAACATAAGCTACAGGGATCGGAAGCGGTACCTGGGGGCGCTGGGGGAGGCCGATCTGGGAGATCCCGGGGCCCTAGTGGACTTCGTCGCGATGAGCGTCGAGGAGGCCCTTACCAAGTATCTGGTCGTGATTGAGGAGCTGGAGACCTTCAGCCTCCGGGAGGCGGCGGAGAGGAGCCCCTACTCGGCGAAGTACCTGAACCTCAGGGCGAGGGATGGCTCCCTCGGGGCGTATAAGCTTGGGAGAAACTGGCGTGTGACCGGAGAGGATCTGGAAAACTACGTTAGAGAAAATGAGAGTTAGAATTTATTCCTGTGTTGTTCTTTGGTGTAGATTGAAGTCCCCCTGTGTTGTTATGAAGTTGACGTGATTGACAGAGACGGTTCGGATCGTGGCGGGCTCGGTGGGATTCTAACCCTCCCCCCGGTGGAGATATCTCCCGTCTCCTTTCCCCTTTTTATTTAAGAAATCGCTATGGCGATGTGCCCTTTATTTGAAAAGTCAGAGTTCTTTGTCAACTATGATGCTGAAAAGTAGAGATACTCATCCTGCATTAACCTGTTTGAAATACCATCTATAGCTCCAAGTGATCGTTGTTTTCCTGTGTTTTCGTAAGAATTCAATGACACTCAAACCAAATATGAATCCATAAACATCTATGATCTTGTCTAACGTACCATAATCTTGGATAACCTGATAATCCTCGAAGCTGAAGCCCGCCTTATTCCATTCATTATCCGCTATTGGATCATTCTCAATCGCCCACTGATCCTGAATGATATGATCTAGTTCTCCACCATACCACCCAGGCGTTACACCCTTGTAGATTATTGTTCCTCCTGGCTTGACGACTCTTTCAGCTTCTTCTATGAATCTTGGGATTACTTCATCTGGAGGATTCATAACAGTGGTTATCGCAGTTACATAATCGACCGAGTTGTACGGTAGAGGGATGTTCTCTGCTGCCCCTTCAATAAAACGTATGTTGGCTATCCCCTTTTCCTTGACTTTTTTAATTGCTAAGTCTCGCATACTCTTCTCTGGTTCGATTCCAATGACGAATTTTGCATAGGGAGCAAGAAGAAATGTTGACTTTCCTGAACCTGAACCAATATCTGCTACCTGTTTTTCGTTAAAGTTGAACTTGTTATAGATTTGGTTTTCCTCTTTATGGTTCCAGCCAATTGTTGCGAATTCATCATATTTCTCAGGAAAATCTCTATACATGATATCCCAACGATTTTCGATTGTTAGTGGATATTCTTTCATTGAATCAGTACTCAAACTAACTCCTCCAGAGGTGGATTAAATACAACATTACAATCTATTAAAAACATGCACACACAATTCGTTCAAATATTATTATCTTGGTTCATTACGAAATTCGCATCAATTGAAAAATTGGGGGTTCTTTGTCAACTCTGAGATCGTGGAGTTCCTTGACTATAAGAACCTCCAGCATACAAGAAAATACGTGATACTCGAATATGCATTCTCAGGGACCAGAATGATTCATTTATATGAAGTCGAGGAAGGCATCGAGTTTGTTAAGCTAGATTTCATATACATCAGAGATCAACGACCATCACCCCTACAAGAAAAGGAAGTAGCTGACCGGCCCCGGTTGAGTGAAAAGCGGGCTCGGTGGGTTTCGGACATGTCCATTTCCTTTTTTCTCGATTCGTATCGCACACCTACTTTGGAGTTAATCCCAAGCCATGAGGTTTACGCACCAGCAGTCATTATGACCCTCAGCGTCTTTGGAGACCTGGTCGAAGATCATGAGCTCTATCAAGAAGGGACAGCTCGCATGGCTGAGCTGCTTTCCAAAGGGACTTCTAGGACTCTACCTGATCTTTGAAAAGCATGTACTATTGATCCAGCCATCCCTCCCACTCCTGTGATTATGGACAAAGAGGCAAGGCAGAGAGTCATTGATATGGGGGAGAGATCGAACATTTTCTGTCTGACGGATGGGACTCCGTGGCGACGCAACCCGAGGACCGGGTCATCGTCAGGATCTCTCACTGAAAGCCCACACTTCCATGAAAATAATGCGCCCCCTAGGAACCCGAAGCCGCTTAGCAACTCTCTGGGCGCGCACTCTTCATATCTTTCCAAACGTCCGTAACACTACGATAACTCTATGATTTTATGGTCTTTTTTGTCAGTTTATAATGAAGCAACCATGATTTATAGAACGCTACCATGTCATCAGCGGTTAGACTACTCATAATACATCCTAACTTTTCCGATGTCTCAGGGTTCAGGAGATCCATCACAATGTTGTCTTCAAGAGCCTTAATCTCTAACAAATCAAGTATTTCTTTTTCAAGAACGAATCCCCTGATTTTCCTTTCTTCAGATGTAAGCGATTCCCAATATTCATCAAATTTATCTGTTATCGCCATTTTCAATTTCCTTTCTTCTCCTTTCGTACTAATTTTGTAGAACGTTCTTCTTTTATCATCCACTCGCCTTTCAAGATGTTTAGAGTCAACCAACCTATTGAGATAGTTTATAGCTGTTCTTCTGCTGATATCCTGTTTCATTTTCGCATTTTTCACTACCTCGTTGAACTGTAGCTCTTCATCTCCAGACCAAAGTTTCAATATGATCCCGTGATTGCTTTCAGGGCCTCTCTTGACCAGTTTTCTCGCCTTGACAGTGTTCACTGTTTCACCAAGTGAAAATATTAGCACTTATATAAAACCTCTTCGCAATGATAACATGGTGAAATTAATTGCACGAGAAGAAGGACGATGCACTTCATGTCAGGGCCTCGTTCAATGTGGAAAGAAAAGTATTGGACGAGTTCAGAAAACTCGTTGTCCAGAAATATGGTCAGTTGTGGGGCTGCTTACACTTGGAATTTAAACAGGCTCTCGTTGAGAGGGCACAGATACTAAAAAATGAATTGGAGGCCTCTTCCATCGAATGAACGTTTACTCGTATATTTGGGATCCTTTTGGGCTTCACCATCACAAAAAGAGCCCTGTAAGATCTGCATACGCCGAAGTCGTGGAGATGGATCTGACGGTGCTGGTGGTCTCGTGTTCTCATAAGGAGATGCTATCGCAGCTCATCAAGGTATTCCACAAGGGTACGCTTGGAAACGACCTGTCAACGATTGAAGGGATGCCTCGACCCATCCCTCTAGCAAGCGAGTTTGGTAGAAGCGAAGAAGCGCGTGCAGGGGTCTAGCTTGGTGGGAGAGACGACAGAGGCATCTGAATTTCGGCGATTGGATTTGATTCCCTTGAAGAAATTCGCACAGGAGAAGCTTCATCCAACTTCTGCTTTGAAAGACCTTCTTCTCTCCGAGAGGGACCACCTCAGCGTCGTAGAGTTTGTAGCTCGGGTAGAGATTTGGCTGAGACTCATGAGATGGGAGGAGAGGAGATGAGACCTGTTAAACGTATACCCCTCGATCTGATCGACTCCTCCCCGTTTAACGTCAGGCAGCAGATCGACACCGTCACCCTCACCAAGTCCATACTTGACGCTGGCCAGATAGTGCCGTTGCGGCTCAGGCCCGTAGGTGACAGATACCAGATTCGGAGCGGTGAACGCAGGTTCAACGCTCTCAAACAGGCGGGTGCCACCCACGCCGACGCCATAGTCGTCGAGGGCTCAGATGAGGAGGTCATCGACGAGCAGTGGATGGAAAACGAGGAGAGAGACGACTATACGGATTACGAGCGCGCTATGAAGCTCCGGCAGATGCTCGACGCTCTAGGGCTCACCCAGGAGCAACTCGCTGAGAAGATCGGGAAGGGCCAGAGCTGGGTCTCCCGGCACCTCGCCATCCTTAAACTCGAGGAGTTTATGCCCCGGGGCATAATTCACAAGCTATCTGAGAGGCACGCCCGGGTCATTGTCCAGGCGCCTGAGGAGGACTGGTCGACCCTCGTGCACTACGTCGAAGTTTACTTCGAGGAGCAGGATACGTTTCCCTCGGTCTCCACACTGGAGGAGTACACCCGGGAGGCGACGGGCGCCAGAGAGTTCGAGAAGACTCGACGCTTCATCTACGAGATTGAAGGGAAGCCAGCACCCTACGAGACGTCAGTCGAAGAGCCCTTGGCTGAGTCCACGGAGGTGAACCCGGAGGCGTTTATCGAGGAGCATAACCTCGGCTGGGTCTTCGACGTCGAGGCCAACGGCGCAGGCTTCCTAACCAAGATCCAGATGATCACCGACGAGGAGCTTGAGTTCTGCCTCGCCCATGAGACCCGACCTCTGAGCCTCCAGCGCCTCAACGAGGAGACGGACCGGAGGGATCCGAGGCCTCTCCTGAAGCAGCCGCCGGTCACAGCATCCCCGATTATCACCTCGGAAGAGGAGGAGTCCCTGACGACAGAGGAGTATGTGGCAGATGTGCTCACGTACAACCCGGAGGTAAAGCATTCCGAGCTCGTCAAGGCTACCGTCGAGATGTTCGACGTCTCCGAGGAATATGTTCAAGGCCTCATTGATCGCAGCCGGAAGCGCCGGGACCTCTACGCTACGAAGAGCCCCACAACCCTGTGCCCCCTCTGCGGACGGGCTAACGCCCAGAAGAACAGGATCCTCATGATCCTCGAGGAATACCAAGCCGCCCAGCCCGGGGTCACCCTCGTAGACTGGCTACGGGAGGTCCTCGCATGACAGAGGCCGTCACCGTCATCGCCACCGTCGCCTTGAGCCAGATCAGGCTCAACACCTACAACCCCAACTCAATGGACGCGGAGACCTTCAACGCCCTACTCAAAGACATGAAGGAAGTGGGCCTAGAAGGCGTCGACCCCATACTGCTCCGCCCCCTCGAAGGAACCGGCGCAGATGCAGAGGCCGTCACAGAGGAGCCTGCATACGAGGTGGTTGACGGTGAGCACCGTACAAGGGCAGCCCTCCAGCTCGACTGGTCCGAGATCCGGGCCCGGGTCCGGGAGATGGGTTTCGAGGAGGCGATGGTGGTCAACTACCGGAAGAACCGGGAGAGAGGCCGCCTCGACCCCGTCAAGGAGGGCCGGCTCTACAAGTGGTGGCGCGACGAGAAAGGCCTCACCCAGGATCAGATCGGGGCCAAGTTCGATGTAACGCAGGCCCATGTCTCAGTGAGGATTGGAAATGTGGAGAAGGTGGGGGCGGAGGCTGTTCAGGTTCTGAGAGGGCGGGTACCTTCAACCAGGGGTGAATATAACGCGCGTTATACTCAGCCTGATGTGAAAGAAAAGGGCCGTGCGACGAAAAAGCCCGCTCCCCGAGGGCGATCGGCTGGAAGGGAAGAGCCGGTCGAGGCGAGGAAACTGGATATGTTGGGCTCAATCAATCTGGAAAGGCTTCTGAGGAGGTCGAGGTTCCTTCAGGGCCTCGACGGAGACATCCCCGAGGAGGCGAGGCTCATGGGGGAGCTTCGGGAGAAGTACGGGGATAAGGTCAGGAGTCTCCAGGTGGAGGTTGCCGGGGAGATCCGGGAGATGAGCTTCCGGGAGGCCGAGGCGTATGTAGCGGAGAGGTGGGGGACGCTCGTCGTGGAGGCTTCCAACGAGAGGCGGGACAGGGAGCGATGGGCCCTTAAGGAGAAGCTGGAGGAGAGTGGGACGATCGCTGTTCTTCTGGAGGATAGGAATGGGACTCACAGGGATCAGCTTACAGATGAAAAGGGGAAGGTGCTCTCCAAGTGTCTCCGCTGTCCCACGCCCGCCGTGCTTGTAACCAGCCTCGGAAAGACAGAGCCGATCTGCGCCTTCGGGGCTTGCTGGGCGGAGACCAAGGAGGAGCTTGAGGCTGAGACGAGGCGTAAGGCTGAGGAGGCGATCCGCAGGCTCACCGAGGCCCGGGAGAAGATCATATCGGCGGGGGAGGCGGGGAATCAAGAGTGGCTCAGGCTCCTTCTGTTCCTGGTGAGCCTCAGCCGCGACACGAGGCCCAGCTACCTCGAGCGGAGCAATGTGTCCAACAGGTGGACAGTCATCCTCGGAATGACCATGGGTCAGGTGGTGGGACGGTTGCTGGCCCTCGTAGCCGAGTGCCTCGTCAGGCCCCGCAGGGAAGACGATGAAGTGGACTTTCTTCAGATGCTCGGCTGGCTCAGTGAAACCTATGGCATAGACAGGGACTTCCTCCTCTGGAAACCCGAGGAACTCCAGGACGTCATCGGACGTCACATAGCCGTACATCCTCATGACGAAGCCATCACCTCTCCACCCCAGGCCCCGGAGCCCCAGGAGTCTACCCGGGGCTGGGAGCAGATCCTCGTGGAGGTGGCGGAGGCGGTATTCGGCTCCCCGGACAGGGTCGACGAGATGGTTTCCTGGC
>JADHWM010000048.1 GCA_016783485.1 Candidatus Bathyarchaeota archaeon | reverse complement strand
AGCTTATCGCGATGGAGGAGACACCCCTTGTGCCGCCGTCCATGCCGGGCAGCTGCTCGGTATCAATCGCGATGATGGGGGTTTCTAATTCCGTGATGAATCGATTTCTGGTGATCTCGGCGACGTCGACGGCCCTGGAGATGGTTCTCCCCCGGGCTTTGAGGGTGATGCTGTCCACCCCCTGCTGGTTGTACGCCGTGATCATCGCTGTGACGTAGCGCATTGGCGGTTTGTTGCCGATGTAGATGATGGCTTCTTCTGACATTGTCGGAAGATCAGAATCTGGCTCGTTTATTAAGCGTTTTGAAGGCTCTGAAAGCCAGTTTAAGGCTCTCTCAGTTGATCACGGGGTAGTCCGGGGCCTCTCCGTTCAGCACCTTGAGGACGCCCTCGGCCACCTGGACCGCCATCCTCTCCATGGCCTCCTCGCTGCTCGCCGCGAGATGGGGCGTAAGAACAACGTTGTCCATGGACGCGAGGGGGCTCCCCGGGTCCAGGGGCTCTTCCTCGAAGACGTCGAGTCCCGCCGCGGCTACCTTTCCGCTCCTCAGGGCCTCGACTAGGGCCGTCTGGTCGATGATCCGCCCCCTGGCGGTGTTCACTATGTAGACTCCGTCCTTCATCGCCGCTATCCGCTTCGCGTCTATGAGGTGGTGGGTCTCCCGGGTGTAGGGGAGGCTGAGGCTGATGATGTCGCTCCGCTCGATGAGATCGTCGAGGGGCGCGTACTCGATGCCTATCTCCTCCTCCAGTTCGGGCTTCCTTGTCCTGGAGTTATACAGGAGCTTCACCCCGAAGGATTTCAGCCTCTTCGCTGTCGCGGCCCCAATCTTGCCCAAACCGACGATCCCCATGGTCTTCCCCATGACCTCGATCCCCCTCAGGTCACCGTACTTTCTGTGCCACTCCCCGGCCCTCACGGCCTTGTCGGCGCTCACGACCCGCCTCGAGAGGGCGAAGAGCAGGGCGACGGCCATCTCGGCCACGGACTCGGAGAGGGCGAAGGGGGTATTCAGGACGACCTTGCCGAGTTCGGATGCGGCCTCGAGGTCGACGTGGTCGCAGCCTATCCCGTGGACCCCTACGGCCTTCAGCAGTGGGGCCGACTCCATAAAGCCCCGGGTGACCTTGACGCCTCCCCGGGTGATGAGGGCGGCCGCCCTGGGGGCCTCGGCCTGGAGGGTCTCCTCGTCGGAGCCGGGGGGGAGCTGCACGACCTCGACTCCGTTCCTCTCAAGGAGCTCGACGCCCGCCTGGTGGATGGGCTCCGTCACTATGACCTTGTGCGCTGTCATGGGGTCTCCTCCTTTGATCGTCCCCGAGACGGTAAAAGGGTGATCGTGGCTCTAGCGCCTCGACCTTCTCCGCCTGGGCCTCCCTGGAGTCCTGGTCTTGCTCCTGCGTATGGCCTCCCCGAGGCGGGTGGTGAGCACGTCGAAGGCCTCGAGGAGGTCCCAGCCCCCGGCCTCGGCGTTGATCTGCCCCTCCTGGCCTAGAGCCCGCCCCGTGATCTCGTACCGGGTCCTCTCCCCGGTGAGCTGGGATCGCTTGATCCTGACGGAGACCTCGGTGATGTCGGGCCGGAATCGCCTGGACCTCTCGACGACCCTCCTGACCTTCTCCTCGGCGACGGCCCTCTCGAAAAAGTCCTCCTCCTCGATGCCCATGACGTAGACCGGGAGCGCCTCCGGAGCCCTGAGCCTGAGTATGGGGGCCATGAGGTCCCTGGGGGCGAGGACGCCGAGGATCCTGTTCTCGGGGTCGGTCATGAAGCAGGCGCTCTTCCCCTGATCCCTTAGCAGGGTGACCACGTCGAGGACCGAGGCGTCCGGGGTTACGGTGCATGGGCGGGTGTCCATGATGTCGATGACCTGGCCGGGGACCCTGCGGGTCCGGCTCCCCACCCGTTCTCCCGTGGTGGTCTTCGAGGATGGGGTAGTGAACGTGTGGACGATGTCCCCGGCGGTGACGACGCCCACGAGCCTCCCGTTCTTTACCACGGGGACGTGGCTAACACCCCTCTCCAGCATGGTGCGTCGCGCGTAGGCGATTCCCTCGTCGATTTCGAGGGACCAGACGGGGCTCCTGATGAGCTCTCTGGCCGGGTGCTTGGAGAGCTCCGATACCTCCGCCATCGCCGAGACGACGTCCATCTGCGTGGCGAGCCCCACGACCCCGTTCTCCACGATGGGGAGCGCTCTGATGTTGTTCCTGACTAGGCCCTCGCAAAGAGTAAGAACGGGGTCCTCGGGGCGGACGCTTTCCGTGGCCCTCCAGATGCCGTCGATCTTAGTCTGGGCGGGTTGGTCGACGTCGAGGAGGTCCCTCACGGTGATGATCCCATGAGCGTTGCCGGAGGTGACCGCAGCCTCGTATGCGTCGGCCTCCTTTAGAGACCCGAGGACCCTTGCGACGGTCTCGTCCGGCGTGAAAGCTCTGGCTCTCTGGGGGATGATGTTCCTGATCTCCGTTAACGCAAGTTCTCGTAGGGTTGTAGACAAAACGCAGAACCCAATTAGAGTTGGAGGCTACCCGTTAAAAAAAGTTACACTAATGCGGGGCGCTCCAGCCTCATTCGAAGAGCTGCAGCGTCTGGGTCTCCTCGTCGAACCTCTTGACCATCTCGATCCCCTCAAGCTCCAGTATGGCGAACTCGGAGAACCCGAAGACCACGCATCCCTCGATGAGGTGGCCTCCGATGACGGTGATCTCGTCCCCCTCTACTTTGGAGAGGGTGAGGTGGGCGTGGACCAGGGGCTCCCCTTCGGCCAGGGTGACGTTCCCGGAGATGGAGAGGATCTCCAGGGGCTTCTCGAAGGAGAGGTATGTCCTGTTGGCGTCTGTTATGGGGTACTCGTCGGGGAGGCGTTTGCAGTTCCTGAGCCTCGCCTGCTTCAAGAGGCCTACTCCGGAGACGATGACCCCCGACGTGATCCCCTCCTCGGCCGCGACTTTCTGGAGGCTGCGGAGGAGGTCGCTCCCCGGCTTGACCCTCGCGACTATGACCCTGACGGGCCGCCCGGATCTGACGATGTATCTATCGGTCACTATCAACCACGTGGGATGCGTGTCCCGGGGAGTATAAAACGGTGACCCGGGCTGGGTAAGAGATTAATAGTTTACGGTGCAATTCAGGGATGTCCCTGGGTGAACTTGATTGAGCGATGACCGGCCTATTGGAGACACGGTGGAGCGCCGAGAGGAGCTGAGGAGGCAGGAGGAGGCCTCGGCGGAGCGGCAGCACGCCCGGGGCAAGCTCACGGCGCGAGAACGGATAACGGGGCTCCTAGACGCGGGGAGTTTCACAGAGCTCGATCCATACGTTGAACACAGGGCCTCCGCCCTCGGCATGGACCAGAGGAAATGGCTCGGGGACGGAGTGGTTACCGGCTCCGGCACCGTCGACGGGCGACGGGTCTACGTCTACTCCCAGGATTTCGGTTTCATGGGGGGGAGCCTCGGGGCGGCCCACGCCAGGAAGATCTGCCGGGTCCTCGACCTCGCCATCCAGAACGGTGCGCCCATAATCGGGTTTCATGACTCGGGGGGTGCCCGGATTCAGGAGGGGGTCGCCTCTCTTGGGGGATACGGGGAGATCTTCAGGAGGAACGTGCAGGCTTCGGGTGTGATCCCCCAGATCGCTGTGATCGCGGGGCCCACGGCTGGGGGCGCCTCTTACTCCCCTGCGCTCATGGACTTCACCCTCATGGTGGAGGGTATCGCAACGATGTTTATCACGGGTCCCAGGGTTGTGAAGCAGGTGACCGGGGAGGAGGTGGACCCTGAGACTCTGGGTGGGGCCGAGACCCACGGCTCCGTGACGGGGGTGGCATCCCTCACCCTGGGCTCCGAGGCGGAGGCGATGGAGGCCGTCAGGATGATTCTGAGCTATCTCCCCCCGAATAACCTCGACGACCCAGCGCAGGCACCCTCATCAGAACCCTCTAGGGATACCATGGATATTATCCCCGACGAATCGAGCCAGGCTTATGACACCCATGACCTCATCGATGCCATTACAGATGCCGGGAGCTTCTTCGAGATCCAGCCCTTCTACGCGATGAATGCCGTGGTGGGCTTCGGGAGGCTCGGGGGGAGAAGCATCGGCGTAGTCGCGTCCCAGCCCTCAGTGATGGCGGGAACCATGACCATAGACTCCTCAGACAAGATATCCCGGTTCGTGAGGCTCTGCGACGCCTTCAATCTCCCCGTCCTCACCCTCCAAGATGTCCCAGGCTACATCCCCGGTGTGGACCAAGAGCACAGGGGCATAATCCGCCATGGGGCCAAGGTGATCTACGCATATTCCGAGGCCACGGTGCCCAAGGTCACCGTGATCCTCAGGAAGAGTTACGGGGGCGCCTACATCGCCCTGGGGAGCAAGCACCTGGGGACCGACTTCGTCTACGCCCTGCCGGGGGCTGAGGTCGCCGTGATGGGGGCCGAGGGGGCGGTGGAGATCGTATACAGGCGGGAGATCGCCGCTGAGCCCGAGAAACGCGATGATCTCATAGCCAAGTATCGGGAGGAATTCTCTAATCCGTATCAGGCGGCGAAGCTCGGGTTCATCGACGACGTCATCGAGCCCGGGGAGATCAGGGAGAGGGCTATCGCTGCTTTCGAGTTGCTGTCAAAAAAGAGGGTGAAGGTTCACCCGCCCAAGAAACACGGGAACATGCCGGTCTAGCCGGCGAGGGTCGCCCCGATCCCCTTCTCCTTCGCGAGCTGGTAGACCTTGTAGGCCGTGCCCACGTCCTGGATGGCGAGGCCAGTCGCCTTGAAGAGGGTGATCTCGTCGGGGCTGGTGCGCCCCTCCTTATGGCCGGCGACGATCTTCCCGAGTTCTGCGTAGATGTCGTCCTCGGTGATGACCCCCTCGTCCTTGGGGGCCTTGAAGTCGCCCACCACGAAGGCCTGGGGGACGAAGTCGACCACGAGCTTGTCGCACCTCGTGATGACGCTGGTCATGAGCTCCCTCTTGGTTCCGGTGTCGGCCCCGATCGCGGAGACGTGGCATCCCTTCTTGAGCCAGGCTCCGTCGATGAAGGCCTCGGGGCTGGGGGTGCATGTGATGACGATGTCGCTCCCCTGGGTGGCCTCCTTGGCGCTCTCGGCGACGACCCACTCGACTCCCGGGTATGTCGCCTTCATCTCGTCCACGAAGGCGGCCTTCGCCTCTGGGATGATGTCGTAGACCTTCACTTTCTCGACGCCGGGGCGGACCTCCATTAGCCCCATGATCTGGCTCCTCCCCTGGACCCCGAGGCCGCAGAGGCCCACCTCCTTGCTGTCCTCCCGGCTCAGGTATTTTATCCCGGTGGCGCCTGCTGCGCCTGTCCTGAGGGCGGTGACGTAGGTCCCGTCCATGATGGCGAGGGGTAGCCCGTTCTCGGGGCTGTTCAGCACGATGCGGGCGATGACCGCGGGGAGGCCGTGGGCCTGCCTGTTCCCCGGGTGGACCGTGACGAGCTTGGTCCCGGCGGCTCCGAGGCCCGGCATGTAGGCGGGCATCGCGATGAGGACCCCCTTGTCGAAATGGAGGTAGACCCTGGCGGGCATCTCGATGTTGTCGTTGCCCATCTCCCTGAAGGCGCTCTCGACCGCTTCAAGGGTGCTCTTCATGTCCAAGACGGACTTGACCTCGTCCTGGGTTAGATATAGCGTCATAACTGATCTCCGAATCAATAATGGCGTAGGGGATTTATAGTTTCACCGGGGCTACGTGGTGAAGGGCTCCCCCCCCATGAAGACCCGGCTCATCTCCGAGTAGAGCCTGTTGAACCCTAGGTTGGTCCGAGTGGAGAAGGGGATGGGGTTGAACTGGACTCCGAGCCTGTTGATGACCTCCATCATGTCCTGGCTCATCAGCCTGTTCATCCCCGTGAGCCGAGCGTCAATGGCCGCCTCCAAGAGCATCGGATCCTCCCCCCAGCCCTCCATCTCCTCGAGCTCATCTCCCAGGAGGTCGGCCTTGGAGAGGACGGAGATCTGGGGCAGGAGGAACCTGTTGCTGATCGCCGATGCGAGGAACATGCTCATCACATAGTTCAGCGGGTCCCGGCTGAACCCGGCGTCGAAGAGGTAGATAACCCCCTTCCCCTCGTCGCTGAGCTCCTCGGCTATCCGGGCTCCCACGTCCCTGAAGGCGAACATCTCCATCTGGCCCGGGGTGTCCAGGATGGCGATGTCGGGGCCGAAGTCGTCGAGGTCGGAGGAGAGCTGCTCCACGATCTCCAGCATCATCTCGGAGGCGAGCATGAGCCCCCCGTTGGGGCCCAGGCCGTACTCCTCCATGAGGCTCTCGACCTTGATGTAGTCCCGGACGTCGACGTTCGCGGAGTAGGGGATGGATATGGCCCCGGGGTCGAGGTTCACCGCCATGGCGTTCTCTCCCTGGAGCTCGAGCCACCGGGTGAAGACCCCCGTGAGCTCCGATTTCCCGGAGCCGGCGGTCCCTAGGACGAATATCAGGTACATGGGATCACGCTTGAATTAGTCTCCGACGAGGCTCCTGAAGAGCCCGTAGGCCTCGGCGAGCCCCATCCTCTCCGGGGGGCGCTTGAAGCCATAGGCGCAGATGGGCTCCACGGGGCCGGCTAGGCCTTTATCCGAGGCGATCTTGAGCCCCCTCACCACGTCGAGGAGGATGGCTCCGGCGTTGGGGGCGTCCACAGTGTTGAGCTTCACGTCCATGGCGAAGGGGGCCCCCCCGAAGTAGCTCCCCTTGAACCAGAAGAAGCTCTCCCGCTGGTTCCCTAGGAAGTCCACGTAGTCGGTGGAGCCCGAGACCAGAGGGAAATCGTAGGGGACGCTCGCTCCGACGGCGGCGGTCTTGATGTCCCGCTTCAACCCCCGGGTCTTCCAGAGGGTGTTCACTGATTCGGCGCCGCCCCCGACGTCGAGCTGGTAGCTCTCATCGATCTTGGCACCCCGGGAGTGGAGGAACTCCAGGAGCCCGATGTGGGTGACTGTAGCCCCGATCTGGTCCAGAAGGTCGTCTCCCGCGATGGGGACGCCGGCCTCGCCGAATCTCTTCGACATCTCCCCGTCGTTAACCACAGGGGAGGGCGCGGCGTTCAGGAAGGCGCATCCCGCCTCGAGGGCGGCCACGGCGTATTGCCTCGAGGCGTCCAGAGCGCTCCCGGAGATCAGGTTCACCAAGACGTCGGCACCGCTCGCCCGGAGGACGGCTGCGACGTCCACGGGCTCCTCACTGGCGGCATCGATGAGGCCTTCCCCGCTGTTCTCGAGGCTGTCCCCGATTGGCCCCATCTGGACCTGGATGCCTAGACTCCTAATCTCGGTGATGATGGGGGTCTTGTTTGGCTCGCTCAGGATGGCGTAGGCGAGGTCTAGCCCCACCTTTCTCCTGTCGATGTCGAAGGCCGCCACGAACTCGATGTCGGAGACCGAGTACCCCCCCAGGGTCTCGTGGATGAGCCCCGTCGCCTCCCCGCCGCTGTGGTACTGGATTCCCTGGACGAGGGCGGAGCAGCAGTTACCCACCCCCGCCAGGGCTACCTTGATCTTGGCCAATCTGGAACCTCCTTCACTGAGTAGGATATGGTGAGGCCTCGAATATTTAACGGAGGCGCTTAGCAGGCGTCCCTGCTGAAGGCCTTGCACATCACGATGGCGTCCTCGTCGGGGTAGTAGGCCCTGACGCGGCCGATCTCGTTGAAGCCCCGACCCCCGTAAAATCCCTGGGCGCCGATGTTGGACTCCCGGACCTCGAGGGTGACCTGGGTCGCCCCGGCCTCCCGGAACCGGGATTCGATCTCCTCCATGAGCCTCGTCCCGACTCCCCCCTTCCTCCTCCCCGGGTCCACCGCGATGTTGAGGATGTGCCCCATCTTGGACATGTAGCTCCGGCCGCTGAACATCGCCTCCCGGATCTCCCCCACCACGTACCCCAGGAACCCCTCGTCGTCCTCGGCGACGAGGAAGAGCTCAGGGGCCTTCCTGTGGTTGTATGTGAAGAAGGCGTCGGGCCAGACCTCCCTGAAGGAGGCCGCCTCGATCCTGGCGATCTCCGGGAGGTCGTCCTCGGTGAAGGGCCTGAGCCTGAATGACAAAACTATCATTGGATCAGGAAGTTGGAGGCGACTTAAAGCTTCTGGCGGGGCTGTCGCTAGGCCACGGAGCCCCGGATGAAGGGGATCTCGAAGAGCTCCTCGGAGTAGTGGATCATGCTCCTCTTGAGGAGGGTGAGGTCGCTGGGGTTGTGCCCCCACTTCACGGGGCCCAGGAGGTCCCCGTGGTCCGATGTGACTATGACATCGTGGGGGTTCTCCCGGTCCCTGAGGGCTTCGAAGAGGGGCTCCAGGGCCCCGTCGATGAACGTCACCGCCCGTCTCTGGAAATCGTAGACAGAGGAGGGGCGCTGCACCGGGTAGGGGACCTTCACCTTCTCCCCGTCGTACATGGGGGCGTGGGTCTCCATGAGGAGGAGGAAGAGGAACGCCGGGGTGTGCTGCCCGAGGAACCCCACCGCATCCTCGACGATGGCCTCCACCGCGGAGGGCCCCTCGTACTTTAGGAACTCGTGGACGGTGAAGCTCTTCCTGAAGATTCCGTCCAGGGAGAGGTCCATCGCGGCCACCGCTGCGTTCGGGGTCAGGAACGCTGTGCCGTATCCGTCGTTCCTCAGCTCCGTGGGGAGCCACCCCCACTTCCTGTAGGGGTAGAGGCGGCCCATGTCGAGGCCGATGGGGTTGAAGTTCATGAGGTAGCCCAGGATCGAGGACGGCGTGAAGCATGCGAAGCTGTGGGCTCGTCTGAGCTCCCCGAGGGATTTCATGTTGGGGGCGTCGGCGGCCTCGAAGGTGTCGTATCTGCAGCTGTCGAGGCAGATGAAGATATAGTCGGGCTTCGTCACTTTCATGATCCTCCTTTTGAACTCCTTCTTGAAACGGACGAGGCGCCACCAGATGTCCGTCGAGAAGTTGAAGTTGATACCAGCTCTCCCCCGGATATCATGGAGGTCTTGTCAAGATGAATTTTACGCCAAAAGGGGTCTAGAATTAGTGTCTACACCTATCTGATGTGGCATGAGTAGTGTTTTATCTTTAATGTCATTATTTCTTAACATGGAGATTCCGGAGATCCTCAAGGAACCCCCCGAGGATGTAAATAAGGAATTAAGAACGCTGCAAGAAGAACTCGACCGCGAGATCCCTCGGAAGATTCTGGACGAAAACCTGCTAATCGCGACTTGGAACATCCGTCATTTCGGGGGGCTCACGGAGAAGTGGCATGCCAGCCAGAGCGACAGCCCCAAGAGGGATCTCCATGCTCTCCGATGCATTGGCGAGATCATCTCCCGGTTCGATGTCGTAGCGATCCAGGAGGTGAAGGGGAAGGTCAAGGCTCTCCGCCACATGCTCAAGCTGCTAGGGCCAAACTGGGGCCTAGTTCTTACCGACGTGACCAGGGGCCGGCCCGGCAATGATGAGCGGATGGCCTTCGTCTTCGACACCCGGAGGGTTCAGATGTCGGGGCTCGCCTGCGAGCTCGTGGTGCCGGATGCAAAATTGTCAACCATTGGGGAGGACGCTCTCAGAAATCAGTTCGCACGCACGCCCTATGCCGTGAGCTTCCGCGCAGGGGGAACGCCTGTGAAGAAGCCAAAGACGTTTATCCTTGTCACGCTCCACGTCCTGTGGGGCAACCAAGCTAGCGCGCGCATCCCAGAGCTAATTGCAATTGCGGATTGGCTCACCGAATGGGCCAACGAGGTCAACGCCTACGATCACAACATCATCGCCCTTGGAGACTTCAACATAGACCGCGTGGGGAGCAAACTCTACGATGCATTCACCTCCAAGGGCCTTCATATTCCACGTGAACTCCATGACGTCCCCCGGACAATATTCGCCGATCCGAACAAACCCGACCTCGATAAATTCTACGACCAGATAGCATGGTTCAACGATGACACCCAGGCGCCTGCCCTCTCACTCACGTACAAGGATGGGGGATACTTCGACTTTACTCAAGTCTGCTTGACCTCACTCAGCCTCGCGAAGACACAGCTGTCGTGGAGGATGTCGGATCACTTCCCCCTCTGGGTGGAGTTCAGCCTGGACTAGACTGGAGAGGCTGATCCGCCTATTTTCTTATAGGGGATCGGTTTTTCATGTAACGAGCATGGGGATCATCAGGAGCCGCCGATGGCTTATTCTAACATCGATCGGCCTAGTCCTCTTCGTCGTTTACCTTGCCTACACCAACCCGTTCCGGGTCCTTATGGAGGTGGGGCGCTTCGACCCCTGGGCCTTCGCCCTCGCCCTCGCGATCAACTATGCGGGGATGTTCTTCTTCGCGGCGTCCTGGTACGTCCTGCTCCGGGTGCTGGGGGTGGGGGTGGGGCTCTGGGAGGCGGTGCGGGCGATGTTCGTGAGCCTCTTCGTGGTCTGGCTGATACCCATCCCCGTGGGGACGGAGATCATCAGAGCCTACCTGGTCCGGGACGAGGAGAACTCGGGGATGGGGAAGGCCATCGCCTCGGTGGTGGTCCACAAGGCCTACTATAACATCAGCTTCGGGCTCCTCATCGCCCTCGCCTCCCTCATGGTCACCGTCTTCTGGAAGGGACCGATGCCGGTGAGCCCCGGCTTCGTCGCCCTCGTCATCCTCTTCGCAGCGGTTTCCAGCATCATATACGGCCTCTTCCTGAGCCCTGCGACCCTAATGGCGGTCTACGAGAGGAGCCCGGCATGGCTTAAGAGGAACCTCTTCGACAGACTCGTGGACACCAGCAGGGACGAGGAGGGGTTCCCCTCGGTGGTGGAGGGGATCGAGTCCGCCGTGGAGATGCTGAAGAGGAAGCCCCTTGAGAATTTCCTCTCGATACTCATGGTGGCGTTCCACTGGAGCACGGGCTCGGTGACCGCCTACATCGTCGCCCTGAGCCTGGGGTGGCGCATCGACTTCTGGGTCATCGTCCTGATCTACGCCCTCATCGAGTTCATCCAGCAGCTTAACGTATTCATCCCCGGGGGGCTGGGGATCATCGACGCGAGTCTCACAGGGGCCTTCGTCGTCCTCGGGGTGCCGCTGTCCATGGCCTCCGCTATCTCCCTCCTGACGAGGCTCGCGACCTACTGGCTGGAGCTGGTTCTGGCGGCTGCGGTGAGCTTCCTGTACGGTTATCAGGAGGCGCTGGGGGAGTACCTCGGTTAGGGGTCTCCCCGGGGGCGTATCGCTAGAGATTGGTTTATATATCACTAGCGACTACATTATCACTAGAGATATAGGTGAACCCATTTGGAATGGTACTTAAACACCCTGATAGCCGTCTGCAGCTACCTCCTGGGCATGGCCTTCGCCGGGAGCTTCATAGGCAGGAAGTGGATGGGGACCGTGGACGTCTACCTCCACAAGCTCTTCAAGAAGGAGGTGACCATGAGCAAGTACCTAGTCTGGAAGCACTTCTACTGCATCGACGACCCCCCCAAGCCCCGGAGCCTCGTGAAGCCGGTGAAGTGGAGCGAGATCCTCCTCGCTAAGCTGATCTAGCCCGCGGAAAGACTCTGGAAGACTAATAAACACCGATCAGCACCTGTGAGTTGATATGCTCCGGCTGGGTATCATCGGCTGCGGGAAGGTCACCACCATGTTCCACCTCAAATCCATCAAGGATGTGGAGGCGGTCACAGTGACGGCGGTCGCAGACCTAGACCGGGCGCGGATGGAAGGGGTCCGGCGGAAGGCGGGAGCCGAGAGGGGCTACACCGACCCCAAGGAGCTCCTGGCCGACCCCGATGTGGAGGCCGTGGCCATCAACACTCCCCCCCGATTCCACGAGGGCCTGGTCCTCGAGGCCATCGAGGCCGGGAAGCACGTCCTCTGCGAGAAGCCCCTGGCCCAGACCATCGAGGGCTGCAGGAGGATCGGCGACGCCCAGAGAGGCGCCGAACTGGTGGTTCTCCCCGTCCACAACTACGCGTTCACCCCCTGCCTCATGACCGCCCAGGAGCTGATCGAGAAGGGCGAGATAGGCGCCCTCCAGGGAATCGACATCAGATTCGACAACAACCTCTGGAGCTACGGGCCCAAGACCGATTTCAGGACCAAAGAGACATACGGCATCGTCGAGGACATCCTCCCCCACGCCCTCTCGGTGGTCCAGGCGCTCTCGGACCCCGTCTCGGAGGCCAAAGAGGCCGAGGGCTGGAGGAAAAAATACCCGGTCCTGGACAATTTCAGGCTCGCCATGGCGACCGGGAGCGGCGTCACGGTACGGGGGGAGATGAACTGGACCAGCCTCATCCCGGGCTTCACGGTCAAGGCCAAAGGGGAGGAAGGCGCCATCCACATCGACCTGATGAAAGCCCCCTACGGGGTCACGGTCAAGACGGACAGGGGGAGAAAGCAGATAGGCGGGATGGGTTTCGGCCAGTATCTGGACCTGATCCGGCTCAAGCACCCCGCCTTCGTGGGGCAGTACGAGCACCTCGTCGCCACCGTCGGGGGCACCGAGGAGCCCCGGTTCACCGTGGAGGACGAGATCAGGATGATGGGGGTTCTCGAAGAAGTCGTCAAAATCCTCTCAGAGGATGAAAAGAGGGAGCAAACGTGACGCCGGACAGGGTCTCCCTCGTCGAGGCGGGGGACGACATCCAGGGGGTGGTCGCCCGATCCATCGAGCTCATCGGGGGGCTGGGGCTCAAGGGTGGCGAGGAGGTGGTCATCAAGCCCAACCTCTGCAACGCCAAGAACCCCCACGGCATGGTCATCACCGACTTCCGGATCCTCGAGGCCGTCATCCGCCTCATCCAGGAGAAGACAGACAATATCACCGTCGTCGAATCCGACAACATCTCTGACACCGCGGACAACCGGGCCGTCAAGTCAGGGCTCCTAGACATGCTGAGTGAGCTTGGGGTCAGCTTCATGAACCTCACCGGGGACGACCAGGAGGTCCACGAGGTCGCAGGACATGAGCTCAGGCTCCCCCGGACGGTCCTCGACGCCGACTATTTCGTGAACCTCCCCAAGATCAAGACGGAGGGCCACGTCTCTGTGACCCTCAGCATCAAGAACCTGTTCGGGGTCCTCCAGAGGCGGAAGAAGAGCGTGCTCCACAAGAAGCTCAACGAGATTCTCCCCTACCTCGCCAAGGCCGTGAAGCACGACCTCATCGTCGTGGACGGCCTCGTCGCTATGGAGGGCAACGGCCCCCTCATCGGGACACCAAGGGAGATGGGGGTCATCGTCGCGGGGAGGAGCCCGGTCTCCGTGGACGCCCTCTGCGCCCGGCTCATGGGTTTCGACCCCTGGGAGATCCCCCACATCGCGAAGGCCCATGAGATGGGGCTGGGGGAGATGGACCCGGAGGTTGCGGGGGACGGCTGGGAGAGATTTGTCTGCGAGTTCGAGAGGCCCTACTCGTTGAAGGCCTCCCTGAAGTCCATCGGCTCCATCCGGAAGGTCTACTTCCCGGGGTAGGCTAACGTTGCACGGTTCAACTCCCATCTAAAGTTTAACATTAGATTCAACTAAATACCGCGGCTAATACAGCTTTGATGGATGTTTTTTCTCGCCGTCATCGGGGGTCTCATGGGAGGCCTCTGCATCCCGTACGCAGCTTTCATATTGATAGCGGAATCCCTTGGGTGGACCGTGCGTCGTTATGGCGCCACGCCAATGTGGAGACTCAGGAAGGGAAAAGCCTCAGAGAACTAGCTTCATAGGAGGCACAGGCATAGCTCTTTGACCCCAGTAAATATCATGGCTTACATCCACTCTCGCAACTTTTTATCGCATATTCCGGGTAGGGTCTACATTCTCTTTTCTCTTCCTCGAGCAGAACGATGTGTTCGTCAATCGTCGAAGTTTTCATCGATCCGTGTCGAAGTGTTTAAATAGCGATCAACTCAACAAATTTCGATTCAGGGGAAGGATTGTCAACATGAAAACCGTCGGCGGAGTGGGCATCGTGGGGTACGGCGCGTACATCCCGATGAACCGGCTCAGGGCCTCCGAGGTGAAGCGGGTATGGGGGGGCTCCGGGACGCCCATCGAAGAAAAGTCCGTCATCGCCATGGACGAGGACACGATCACCATCGCCGTGGAGTGCGCAAGGTACGCCGTGAGGAGGGCGGGGATCGATCCCCAGGAGATCGGGGCCGTATACGTGGGCACCGAGTCGAAGCCCTACGCCGTGAAGCCTTCGGGGACCGTCGTCGCCGAGGCGATAGGGGCCACCCCCCACGTCATGGCCGCGGACTATGAGTTCGCCTGCAAGGCAGGCACCGAGGCGTTCCAGACATGCATCGGGCTCGTCTCCAGCGGGATGATGAGGTACGCGATGGCCATCGGGGCCGACACCGCCCAGGGGAGGCCCGGAGACGCCCTGGAGTACACCGCCTCCTGCGGTGGTGCGGCATACATATTCGGGAAGAAACCGGCCCGGACCCTCGCGGAGGTCGAGGGCTCCTGCAGCTACGTGACGGATACGCCGGACTTTTGGCGCCGGGAGCACGAGATGTACCCCCGCCACGGGAACAGGTTCACCGGGGAGCCCGCCTACTTCAAGCACGTCATCGGGGCCGCGAAGGAGCTCATGGGGGAGCTGGGCACCGAGGCCGGGGACTACAAGTATGCGGTGTTCCACCAGCCCAACGTCAAGTTCCCCATCAAGGCCGCCCAGACCCTGGGGTTCAGCATGGACGCGATCAAGCCGGGGCTCATCGTCCCCTTCGTGGGGAACACCTACTCCGGGTCCACCCCCCTGGGGCTAGCGGCGACCCTCGACGTCGCCGACCCCGGGGACAGGATACTGGCGGTGAGCTACGGCTCCGGCGCGGGAAGCGACGCCTTCAGCCTCACCGTCCAGGACGCCATCACCAACGACCGCAGGCTGGAGCCCGCGGTCTCCCGGTTCGTGGACCGGAAACGGTACATCGACTACTCGGTCTACTCGAAGCTGAGGGGTAAGATCATCAAATGAGGGCCGTCGCAGTAGCCGGGGTCGGCCTCACCAAGGTCAGCGAGCACTGGGAGAAGGGGCTCCAAGACCTCTTCACGGAGGCCGCCCACAAGGCCTTCGAGGACGCGGGCACCAAGGAGATAGACGCCCTCTACGTGGCGAACATGGGGGCCCCGATACTGCAGGGTCAGATGCACCTCGGGGCGATGCTCGCGGACGCCCTCGGGATGCGGGGGGTGCCGGCCCTGAGCGTGGGGGCGGCCTCTGCGAGCGGGGGCGTCGCGTTCCACGAGGGAGTGAAGGCGGTGGCGTCGGGGTTCGCCGACTGCGTCCTGGTGGGGGGCGTCGAGAAGATGAGCGACGGCCTCCCCGAGGAGGTATACTCCATCCTCGCGATGGCGGAGGACCAGGAGTACACCGCCTACACCGGGGTCACCAACACGGGGCTCAACGCCCTCATCCACAGGAGCTACATGGAGACATACGGCGCCACGGCCGAGGAGATCGCGATGTTCGCGGTCCGGGGGCACGAGCACGCCGTGGGGAGCAAGCACAGCCAGTACCCCTTCAAGGTGGCCATCGACAGGGTCCTCGCCTCCCCCATGGAGGCGGACCCGGTGCACATGCTCGAGTGCGCAGCGGTGGGGGACGGGGCCGCCGCGATGATACTGATGCCCGCAGATAAGGCCCCCGAGGGGGTGGAGGTCGCGGCGACGTCCGTCGCGACTGGACCATACTACCTCGCGGGTAGGAAGGACATCCTGACCTTCGACGCGGTGAAGACGGCGGCGGAGAGGGCCTACAAGGTGGCGGGGGTAACCCCAGATGATATTGACCTGGTGGAGGTCCACGACGAGACCACCATAACCGGGGTCATCAGCCTCGAGGACCTGGGATTCGTCGAGAAGGGGAAGGGCGCGAGCTACGTCGCGGACGGCTGCACCATGCGCGAGGGCGAGGTCCCCACCAACACCTTCGGGGGCCTCAAAGCCAGGGGCCATCCCCTGGGGGCGACGGGGCTATACCAGGTGGGGGAGGTCGCCCTCCAGCTCCAGGGGAGGGCCGGCCCGTGCCAGGTGGAGGGGGCCCAAGTGGGCCTCGCGGAGAGCCTGGGGGGCCTGGGTTCAACGTGTGCTGTCACGATTCTGAGGAGGGGCTGAGATGAGCGTTCCAAGATATTGGCGGGAGACCAAGTACAGGTACAGGCTGATCGGTCAGATGTGCGCCCAGTGCGGGAATGCAGGGTTCCCCCGGAGCGGGGTCTGCTCCGCGTGCGGCTCAGTTGACCTCGAGGAGGTGAAGCTGGCGGAGACGGGGCATGTGGTGACCTGGACGGTGGTCCGGAATCCCCCGGCGGGCTACATGGAGTACGCTCCCTACTTGGTGGCCCTCGTGGAGCTCGACGACGGGGTGCGGGTGCTCTCCCAGCTCGTGGACATTGAGCCCATCAAGGTGAAGACTGGGATGAGGGTGGAGGCGGCCTTCCGCCGCGTCAAGGTGGACGGCGGCTCCGGGATCATAGAGTACGGCTACAAGTTCCGGCCCCTCATCGAGTGAGAATATCCCCAAACGTGTGCCCCACGGCAAGCCCCGACGGATATTTTATGGTATCCGCGCGTCGGTTTTTTATCTCCAGCATGCTCCCTTGTCTGATATGCAGGGCGTGGTCGGAGTCTATTCCAGGGTCGACGCCGTGAGGAAGGCGTTGTACACCCTCTACGGGGTCCAGCACAGGGGCCAGGAGAGCTCGGGGCTCTCGGCGGCGGGGGACCATTCGCTGAGGACTTGGAAGGAGAGGGGGCTGGTCTCCAAGGTCTTCGTGGACAGGTTCAAGTCGTTCATCCACCCCGACGACTACGTGGTCATCGGGTG
>JADHWM010000047.1 GCA_016783485.1 Candidatus Bathyarchaeota archaeon | reverse complement strand
TATTGGAGAGAATCCTCTGGAAACCCGAGATCGGGGACCTCCTCGCGATGAACATCGAGGTCAGAGGAGAAGCCGGCGGCAAGGAAGCCGGTTTCAGGCACAGGATCATCGACAGATTCGACCACGAGACAGGGGTGACAGCCATGGCGAGGACCACGGCCTACACCGCCTCCATAGTGGCAGGGATGCTCGCCCAGGGAACCATCAAAGGTCCCGGGGTGATACCCCCCGAGAAACTGGGGATGAAAAAGGGGTTCACCGAGACCCTCATGGCCCAGCTGAAAAAGAGAGGAGTCCTCGTCGAGGAGACACCCCTCTAACCCCCCAACCCCTTCAGGCTTAATTTATATGACACCCCCGAGCACTGAGAATGACATGTCTCCCCCCGCGGTCGTCTGTGTCTCCCACGGCGAGGACGCAGACGGCATCACCTGCGCCGCCCTCCTCGTACGCATGAAAGCAGCCCACCCCATCCTAACCAACTACGACGACCTCAAAGATTCACTGAGAAGCATCCAGCCACCCCTAGACGAACTGTACGTCTGCGACCTCAACGTCAGGGAGGACCTCGCCGAGGAGATCCTCCGCATAACCGGCTTCGCCAGAGTCACCGTCATCGATCATCACCCCACCACACCCGGCATCCTGGAACGGCTCAAGGAAGCCGGAGCGGAGGTGGTCCACGACACCCGGGACTGCGCCAGCGTCCTCCTCTACGACCGATTCAGGGAGGAACTGGGTAGAGAAGCGGGGAGGATGGCCGCATTCGCTGCCTGGGCGGACCAGTTCGAGGACGGCCCCATCGCCGAGGCCCTCCTCCTGGAGTACGACAGGCAGTCCGTCCAGCACGAGGGTCTCCTCCTGGCCCACGCCCTGCCCCAGAGGCCCACCAAAGAGTTCAGAGCCAGCGTGCTGGAGGCGATAAGCCGCCTCGAGCCCCCCCACAGGACCCCCGGCGTCCCGGAGGCCGCCATCGAACACCTCGAGGAGACCGCCACCCTCATCGAGACCCTCACAGGAAAAGCGAAACGACTCCAAGTGTTAGCCTACATGAAGGCCGACGAGGGAACATCAATCGGCTCCGTCGCGGGGCTCATCACAGACGCCATGGGAACCCAAGTAGGCCTCTGCTACAAACTGAAAGGCGACCTCGCGAACATCTCCCTCCGGAGCAGACGCGGGCTCCCCTACCACCTAGGGGAGATCACGAGACGAGTCGCCAAGGGGCTCGGGGGCTTCGGGGGAGGCCACAAACGGGCCAGCGGAGCCAGCATACCCGGGGAATCCCTCGAGAAGTTCCTAGGAGAACTGGACAAGGCGCTCGCTACCTATAATTGAGGGGCGTGCCCCTCAGGGGCTCGACGAGCTGTCTGGGTTTTTTACTGGATGTCGTAGGAGATTTCCAGGAGTTTCTTTGTAGCCCTGTGCCGAGTCTTGGTTAATGTGAGGCGGCCTATCTGGGCTGTTGTAGAGGTGTGTTGTTTATTGCAGGCGTTTACGTTCCAGTCTGGGATGTGGAGGATGCTGAGCCGGGTGATGGCGGAGGGGATGGCGAATAGATCGTAGATGGCGTCGCCCCAAAGCTCTTCGGCCTCCGTTCTATCCATGTCGGTGACCTCTACGGGGGCGTCTTCCCTTATCTTGGAGTTGGCGAGTTCCTCGATCTGGGTGACCTCTTCGGGGGTTGGTTTCCGGTGGTATTGGAGGGTGAGTCTTCCGTGGTTTCCTTTCACGTGGACCCCGGCGGTCCATCTGGCGCCGAGGACCTTGACGGCGGCGCCTTTCAGGACGTGGAGGGCGGTGTGGGTTCGGATCTCGATTGTCGTCATGTTCCCATCTGATCCCATGTGTACCCGTTTTATCGCGATGTTCTGAGATGATCCCGAGACTGCTTAATGATTTTGCGTTTCAGCTCTTCATGAGTTCCCCGTGGAGGGGGGGCTATTCCCGTGACGCTCTCCTTTAGGCGGTTACTCGGGCGCCCACTCCTCGTAGCTGAGGGGAGCATACTCTTTGAGGCTTCTCTCGGCGTAGTCCCAGTCGGATACCCGTTTCCAGTCGTTGTCTGCGATCTCCTGGACCTCTGCCAGCAGCTTCGTCTCGTCGACTCCGATGACCCTGCCCTGATCGACGAGGAGTCTGCCGTCGCAGTAGACCCGCTCCACGTTGTCGCCGGTGGCGGCGTTCACCATGCTCTTGATGGGGTCGTAGACGGGGGCGATGCGGGTCGTCTGGAGGTCGAGGATCACGATGTCGGGTTTGGCTCCTTTCTGGAGGCAGCCGATGTCGGTTCTCCGGAGGGCCTTGGAGGCGTTGAGGGTGACGGCGTTGAATGTCTCGGCGGAGGAGGCGGAGGTCCTGTCGAAGTCGACCACCTTGGAGAGCATCGAGGCCCACCTCATCTCGTTGACGATGTCCTGGGGGTAGTTGTCGGTGCCGATGGTCATGTTGACGCCAAGGCGCATGTTTCTCCCGAATGACTCCATGGCGACGGCGTTGCGGGTGAATACCACGGGGCAGTAGGCTATGGATGAGCCTGTCTCCGCGAGGAGACGCTGGTCCCCGTGGCCGGGCCAACTGGTCCTGCTGTGGCCGCTGGCGAATATGCAGTGACCCGCGATGAAGTCAGGGCCCAGGAGGCCGGTGCTGTGCAGGAACTGGACGGGGGTCTTGAGGTGTCTCCTCACGATCTCCTGGAACTCGATGAGCCTCTGGCCCACGTGGGTCTGGATGCCAACCCCGAGCTTGTCAGCCTTCTCCCTGGTCGCCTCGAACAGGTCGGGGGTGCAGGTGTCCACCTGGGCGGGGTAGAGCATCCCCCGCACCCTGTCGTTGACGCTCCCGTGGTGTCTCTCGATGAACTGAACGGCTTCGTCGAGGCCCTTCCAGCCCTTCTCCTCGTCCCACTCGTAGCCGAAGCGCCCCTCCTCGTCGAAGACCCAGGAGGCGGACTTGTATCCAGGGGCGATGTAGCCCCTGATCCCGATCTCCTCGGTGAGGCGGACCAGCTCTTCGTCGCCCCCGCCCACCTCGACGTATGTGGTGGTCCCCGATAGGAGCCTTTTCACCAGGGACAGTTTCTTGATCTTCGATGATTCCTCTTCGGTGCGGGGCTCCCTGGTGGCGCCTCGTCGGGCTATGTGCATCCCGATCCCCGCGTGTTGGTAGTAGGGGTCGAGGGAGATGTCGACTGTGAGGTGGTGGGGGGAGAGGGGGGTGTGGGCGTGGCAGTGGGTGTTGATGAATCCGGGGGTGACAAGCTTGCCCTTGGCGTCGACTTTCTCGTCGACTTCGCCCGGGTAGCTCTTCCCGACGTGAATGATCTGATTCTCGTCGAATACCACGACTCCGTCTCGGATGATCCTGTGCTTCTCTCCATCGAAGCCGAGCACTATTCCGCCCTCGATCTTTATCGTCATGTGCGGTTCCTCTGCTGGGTGATCGTCCTTTGAGGATAAATATAGTTTAGGGCGGGGGTTCGCGTGAGCAGGGGACTCGGCCCGTCAGTTGTTATATAGTCCGTGATTCTAGTCAGCGTTGATCTCGATGGATTTCACCACGAGGCCAGTTGTGATGGGGACCCATGGGATGGTCTCCTCGACCCATTACCTCGCCTCCGAGGCGGGGAATCGCGCGCTGAGACGGGGCGGAAATGTCGTGGATGCAGGGGCGACCATGTGGTTCTGCATGACGGTGCTGAAGCCCCACCTGGTGGGTGTGGCGGGGGAGGTCCCGATCCTAGTGTACTGGGCCGATGAGGGGAGAGTGCTCTCGGTGAATGGGCAGGGCCCCATGCCCCAGGGCGTCTCGATCGACTGGTTCACCGAGCACGGCTACATGCTGATCCCCGAGGACGGATTCCTGCCCGCGGTCGTGCCGGGCTCGTTCGACGCCTGGCTCACCCTGCTGGACGAGTACGGGACGATGAGCCTCGCCGAGGTCATGGAGCCCGCGATAGGGTTGGCAGGGGAGGGTTTCCCGGTCTACCCCATGTTGAAGCAGGCGATCGCCGGTAATGCGGAGAGGTACAGGGCGGAGTGGCCCGCCTCCGCGAAGACGTATCTACCGGGTGGCAGGGTGCCCGAGGTGGGCTCGGTTATCAGGAATCCTGATTGGGCTCGCACCTTCGAGGCGGTGGCCGAGGAGGAGAGGAGCCGTGGGTGGGAGGTCTGCAGGGATCGATGCTGCCCAGGAGTATTTCTACCAGGGGCCCGTCGCCGAGGCGATTATCGATTACATGAGGAGTTTCAGGTGCCGGGATGTTTATGGTCAGGAGCATCACGGTTTATTGACTCTGGAGGATTTCGCGGGGTACCGGGCCCGGATCGAGGAGCCTCTCACGGTGAATTACAGGGGTCTGGATGTCTACAAATGTGACACGTGGTGCCAGGGGGCGGTTCTGCTTCAGCATTTGAATCTGCTGGAGGGGTACGATCTGGGGTCCATGGGGCATAATTCGCTGGAGTATCTCCATACATACATCGAGTGTGCGAAGCTGGCGTTTGCGGATAGGGAGCAGTACTATGGGGACCCGGATTTCGTGGATGTCCCCCTGGATATGCTGCTGTCTAAAGAGTATGCGGGGAAGAGGCGGGGGCTGGTGGACCCGGGTAGGGCGTCCCTGGAGATGAGGCCCGGGGGCGTCGAGCCGTATATGTTGGCGAAGTCTGAGGAGGGGGACTGGTTCGAGGGGGACACTGTGCACCTGGAAGCGGTGGATGGCTCCGGGAACATGCTCTCAGCGACCCCCAGCGGGGCCTGGTTCAGGTCGTCTCCGTTGATCCCGGGGCTGGGTTTCTGCATGGGGACCCGGGGGCAGATGCTGCACCTGGATCCGGGTCACGCGGAGTGTCTGGGTCCGGGGAGGAAGCCGAGCACGACGCTGACGCCGAGTCTGGTGATGCGGGATGGGCGGCCGTATATGGTGTTCGGGACTCCGGGCGGGGATAATCAGGATCAGTGGTCTTTGCAGTTGTTCCTGAATCACGTGGATTTCGGGATGGGGGTGCAGATGGCCCTGGATCAGCCCACAGTGCACATCCAGCACGTGCCGGGGTCTTTCTGGCCCCACGCGGCGTATCCGGGGCGGGTCCACGTGGAGCCGAGGATCCCAGGGGATGTGCTGGCGGGGCTTGCGGGGCTAGGGCACAAGGTGGTGGTGAGCCCTCCGTGGAGCCATGGGCGCTGCTGCGCCATCAGGTACGACCCGGACTCGGGGGTGATGTTCGGGGGGGCGTCGCCCCGGAGGGCTGAGGCGCAGGCCATCGGCTGGTGAGCCGAGGGAGATCCGCGACACCATTTTTGGTTTATGAGTGGTAGCTTAGGATAAGCGTTTTTGGCTGCTTAGCACGGGTTTCGAGGTGGTTTGTGAGTCCATCATGGTGTGGGAGGGTTCTCGATTATCTTGGTGATCCTGTCAAGGATGATCTCGTTGTCTCCTTCGAGGAGGTACTCGGCTTTGAGGGTGATCCGGTCTTTCGCCTCCGGGGTGACGAAGTAGGGTTCGTGGAGGGTCCGGATCGAGGGGTATCCTTCGAGGAGCGCCGTGTGCAGCCCTTTGAGGGATATTCCAGCTTTTTCGTCGAGTTCGATGTATGCGTAGGATGAGGCTATGAGGCCCCCGACCACGGTGGGCTCCATGAGCACGCCTGATGTGATCCCGGGGATCTCATCGAGCCGGGTGGAGAGTTCCCTCGTCTTCTCCTCCAGGGCACGGTAGTATGCGTCGTCTTCTCTCTCCATGAAGATTTCCAAGGCCTTTATGAGTCCGGCGATGGTCTCCCTGCTCATCTTGGAGGCTCTGCCGATCCCGTCGAAGGGGTAGGCCTGGAGGTGGGCGAGTTTCACGAGGTCTCTCCTTCCGATGAGGATGCCACTGTTGTTGGGTCCTCCCATCTGCTTTCCGCCGCTGAAGACCACCAGGTCGGCCCCCGCCTCGAGGATCCCCCGGGGGATGGCCTTGTGGGTGAGGGAGGGGGCGGCGTCCACGATGAGGGGGACCCCGTGGTCGTGGGCCACCTCGGCGACTTTTTTGATGGGGAGCTTCCCTCTGGACGCTGTGACCGTGTAGTAGTATCCGGCGGTCCTATCCTCGTTGAAGGCTTCGGAGAGATCCCTCGCCGTGGTTTCCTCCCTGGAGCCCGCCTCGACGAGCGCGGCCCCGGCGCACTCGACGGCGTGGTCGTAGACGTTCCTGTTGACTCCCTGGACGATGAACTCGGTCTTGAGGCCCTCCGTGTGCATCGGGAGCCTCTGGACCAGGTGATTCCAGATCCGGGGCCCCAGGGGATCGTGGTCCTCGAGATCCGTGCCCTTCATCATGCACGATGCCACGGCGAGAATGAGGGCGTTCACGGCGCCCGCTGTCGGGAGCCCTGCCTCGGCCCCGAAGGCCACCGCGATCCTCTCTCCAGCCCATTGCTGTAGGACGGGGATGCTCACGAAGGCCTTGGAGGCGTCCTCCATCGCCTTGAAGACGTCCGGGTGGGGCATCGACCCTCCCAAGAGGGTGAGGCTCGTGGCCGCGTTGATGACCCGTTTCAACCCGTATTTTTCGTAGGGATCGTTTGCTCCTCCCAAGTGTTTCACCGCTAAAATATCGTCTAGGTTTCTGGAGCCCAGTGAATATGGCTTTTACGATGGAGGCGCGGGGGCAAACCCCCGGGTCTAATCATTCGATGCTTGTGTTTGAGCGATGAGGGCCGCAATCCGTTAAAGCCTTTAGTCCGAATCCCCTCTTCAACTTCGTTATGTCCGGGGTCGGGGACGACCTGAAGGCCCTCAACGAGAAGCTCGAGAGGATGATGAATCGCCTCGACTACCTGGAGGCGATCCTGACGGAGAGCCGAAAGTATCCCGAGCTCGCCCAGCTCATGGGGGACTTGAAGGTCGGCACAGCCCTCTACGGGGAACCCCTGAAGCTCATCCAGCGCCTCCTCGGCGTCCGCCGCTACTTGGAGAAGACCCCCGAGTCCAGGGACGAGGTCTCCAGGATCACCCTCAACTCCCTGGCACTGAGGGGGCCGATGAACATATCCCAGCTCACCAGGGAAGTGGCGAGGGAGAAGGGCTCCGCCTCCAGGGTGACCGTCCGGAAGAGGGTCCGGGAGCTCCTCGAAGAGGAGGCTATAGAGAAGGGCGAAGGCCACGAGTACAGGCTCCGGGTGTACGAAAAATGATCTTTTAGCGTCCTCGGAAAAAAGAGTCCCGCGTTCTTTGAGCACACAGTGGAATGACCAGCTTCTGATCAGGTTTATCCATAATGCCTATTGTTTCTGACCACCCCCTAGTAGCCATAGGTGAAACCAATGGGAGAAGAAAAGAGAAGTAGACACTCCTCCAAGGACGCCGCCGAGGTCGCTGAGATCTTCGAGACCCTATCGTCAAAGATCCCGGAGATGCTAAACGGCGTCCTGAGCAGCCTTTTCTCCGTGGAGGCCGCGTCCAACATGGGGAAGGCCGTCTCAGAGTTCAGGAAGAACCTGATAGAGGGCGGCATCCCCGAGGAGGAAGCCATGGAGATGACCCGCGAGTACCTAGGCACCCTCACCAGCTGGTCCAAGATGATGCGGGAAGTCCGCGTGTCGAAGTGACATTGGGAAGAGATATGCCCAGGGTTGAGCTAATGACGCCCTTTCCACGTTTTTTTAGTTTCTTAAAGCTAGCCTTCAGCCTCCCGGGGCTCATCATCAGCTTCTACATGAAGCGGAGGAAGGCAGTCAAGCGGTTCAGAGAGGAGATGATAGCCTGCGGCATGCCGCCGGTCGAGGCGAAAGAACTCGCCAAGATGTACTCCTTCAGAATCAGAGATTTATTGAAGCTGACCCGGGGATTCTCGAAGGTCTAGGCCCTCTCGAAGACCCTCTTAACGGCCTCTATCCCGTCACCCACGACCTCCACGCCATCGACCTCTCCTAGGCCCCTCTCGTGGGCCATCATGATATGGCCTATCTCATGGGGGTCGATCCCCATCAGCCTCGAGGCTGTGGCGTCCACCGCGACTACATCCCTCCCGGCCACGATCGTCTCCATCTGGACGGGGTTGCCTCCCACGGGTCCCCGGCCCTCCATCGCCACGAAGCCGTCGACCACGGTCAAATGCGGTTTGATGGCGGTGGTGATGTCGGCGACGACCTTGTGCATCCCTTTCAGGTGGTATCTTCCCTTGAACTTGTCGGGGAGGAGGCCGAAGAGGTTCTTCATCCCCAGGGTCACCCCGGTCTCTGTGTGGGTCTTCATCTTCGCGGCGCTCACGATCCCTGACTCGGCGACGATCCGTGGAACGACAATCTTCTTCAGCGCGGTCCCACCGGGAACGGGGAGTTCCACTCGATCCTTGTCGTGCCTCAGGTTAACCCACTCGACCCCGTTCCGCTCACACATTTCAGCCATACCAGTGACGCGGAAGGCCTTGGTGGCGTTGGTGATCGACGCATCGGACTCGACGACTATGACCTCCAGGGGAAGCTCCTTCAACCTCTGGATGATGGCCTCGACGACTATGGGGTCTGTGGTTGCACCGGTGTCCCAGGTCTTCGTGGTAATGAAGTTTACCTTGACGAGCACCCTGTCCCAGCCCTTCAAGGCTTCCCTGTAGTCAATCAAATCCAAGGCCTTGAGGACTGGCTCATGACCTCTGGGGCCCTTGATGACGGCGACCCTTGAAACGGTCATCCCGATCTCAGCATGAAAGGTCTCCTATAAGTGATTCCAGCCCCCATCCCGCTCCGAGGATAATTGTTAAGTGAACTCCGAGAACAGATGGTCTGAGGATTATCAATGAGTCCAGTCAACTTCTCGGAGGACGAGGTCACCCGGATGCACGACGACGCGAAAAAATACCTCGTCCAGAGATGGGAGCCCAGACCAGGATACAAGCCCCTGATACTCACCCACGGGGACGGGGTCTACTTCTGGGACGCCAAGAGGAAGAAGTACCTCGACCTCATGTCCCAGCTCTACAACGTCCACATCGGCCTCAACAACCGGGAGGTCATCGAGGCCGCGAAGAAGCAGCTCGACGAGATGGCCTACGCCTCCCCGAGCTACTCCAACGTACCCCAGATCCAGCTCGCCAAAAAGCTCGCCCAGATCACCCCCGGGGACCTGTGTAAGACCTTCTTCGGGAACAGCGGAACCGAGGCGAACGAGGTCGCCATAAAGCTCGCCCAGCTCTACAGGGGGTCCTCCAAGATCATCAGCTACTGGGACGCCTACCACGGCTCCACCTACGCCATGGTGAGCGTCGGTGGCAGCAGCAGGAACCGCCAGTCCCCGGGCCTCAGCATCTTCGAGGAGTTCAAGCATGTCCCCTCCCCCTACTGCTACAGATGCACCTTCAAGAAGGAGTACCCCGAGTGTGACCTCCTCTGCGCCGACTTTGTCAGATACACCATCGAGAAGGAGGGAGCGAAATCCGTGGCCGCCTTCATGGCGGAGCCCATCTGCAGCTGGGCAGGCCAGGTGGTCCCCCCGGACAGTTACTGGCAGAAGATCCGTAAGATCTGCGACGAGACCGGTGTCCTCATGATCTTCGACGAGGTGATGACCGGCTTCGCCCGCACCGGCAAGATGTTCGCATGCGAGCACTGGAACATCGTCCCCGACATCGAGACCTACGCCAAGGGCATCACCTCAGGCTACGTCCCCCTCGGAGCAACCATCGTGAACAAGAAGATTGCCGACCACTTCGACGAGAAGGGCTTCCCCCACAGCTACACCTACAGCGGCCACGCCCTCGCATGCGCCACAAGCCTCGCAGTCATCGACATCTACATCAAGGAGAACCTCGCGGACAGGGCGGCCAAGATGGGGGACTACATGATGGATGAGCTCAGGGGGATGCAGGACCGCCAGCCCGTCATCGGGGACGTCAGGGGCCTCGGCCTCTTCATGGGGGTCGAGCTCGTCGCGAACAGGGAAACAAAGGAGGGGCTCCAGTCCAAGGACCTCACCCCTGAGCAGAAGAAGGACCCGACTCACAACCCCATGGTTTACCTCAGCGACAGGGCGAAGGAGAAGGGGCTCATCATAAGCTCCGCCCCGGGCACCGGGATACTAAGGATGATGCCCTACCTCATCATCACCGAGGAGCAGGTGGACGAGGGGCTCAGGCTCCTGGAGGAGACCCTCGAGGAGACCTGTAAAAAGTTTGGCTACCCCAAGAAGGGGTAGCATTTCCACCTTTTTCACACTGTTCAGAAGCTTTATTAGACGTGTTATTAGAGGTGTTGCGATAGCCCGAATGGGCGAATGATTGATCACAATGGACATCGACGAACTCGACATCAGCCCCGAGGTTAAGCGGGGGCTCGCCGACCGGGGATTCACGGAGATGTTCCCCATCCAGGAGCAGGCCATCCCCCGGATGCTCGAGGGGTCGAACATCATCGGACAGGCGAAGACCGGCACCGGGAAGACGGCCGCCTTCGGGGTGCCCATGATCGAGAGGTTGGACTGGGGCGCCGAGGGGGTGCAGGGGCTCATCCTCGCGCCGACCCGGGAGCTGGCGGTGCAGATCGCCGACGACCTCTCCAGCTACGGCAAGTACACCCCCCTCAGGGTGCTCACCATCTACGGCGGGGTCTCCATCGAGAGGCAGATCAACGAACTCAGGAGAGGGGTCCACATCGTCGTGGGAACCCCGGGGAGGCTCATGGACCACATGAGGCGGGGCACCCTGGAGCTCCGGAAGATCAGGGCGCTGGTCCTGGACGAGGCGGACAGGATGCTGGACATGGGGTTCATCGACGACATCGAGTGGATCCTCCGGCATACCCCGGACGACAAGCAGGCGAGCCTCTGGTCTGCCACGATTGACGACCGGACCCGGCGGCTCTCGACGAGGTACATCCCCGACGCCGAGATGATAATCGTGAGCAAGGACGAGATCGCCGTCGAGACCATCGACCAACGATTCATGAGGGTGGCCGTCTACGAAAAGTTCGACATTTTGACCCGGGTCCTGGACTACCTGAAGATCGACAGGTGCCTCATCTTCTGCCGTCGGAGGACCACGGTGGACCGGGTCATGGGGCAGCTCAAGAGGGCGGGCTATGACGCGGAGGCCCTCCACGGCCAGCTGAGCCAGGCGAGGCGGGAGGGAGTGCTGAACCAGTTCAGGGAGGCGAAGGTGAGCATCCTAGTGGCTACGGAGGTGGCTGCCCGGGGGCTCGACATCATAGACGTCCCCTTCATCATCAACTACGATATCCCGGACGACCCGCTCATGTACTTTCACAGGATCGGGCGCACCGCGAGGGCGGGGAAGGCGGGGACCGCGATCACATTCGTCACCTACGAGGAGGAGATCGAGCTGGCCCGCATCGAGGCTCTAACGGGGACTAGGATAACGAAGATGACCCTGCCCCCGGACTTCCTCCTCTAGGCCTGAGCAGCTTTGCTCGACGGATACGCCGAGGTAAAGATTGAGGCGGTGGCCCCGGGAGCTGCGCTTGAGGGCGTCGTCTACGACCAGTGGGTGACGGTGAGCAGGGGAGGGGCCAGACTCGAACTTTTCGACCAGGACTGCGCATGCCCCGAGACACTGGCAGGGACAACCCAGAGAGTCAAGATCGGGTTGATGCTCACGAGGATCGTTCCCTCTCAGAGGGACGCCAAGAGCGTGAAGGATAACACGTTCGACGCCAAGGTCATCTCAAACATCGGAGATGGAGTGAATCTGATAGAGGTGCTTGGGATACCCATGCAGCTCATAACGGATCGCGAACAGAAGCCGAACTCCTTCCTGGAGATACGGGGGAGGCTGGACCTGCTAGACATAGAGGGCGTGGAATCTGAGGGGTGGAGACGCATCCCTACTACCAGATGATGTGATAGATCTCCTTTCAGCTGTTTTGTAACCTTTTTAACAGAGGATTCGAAGAGTAAAGAGTTCAAACCCGGAGCATGAAAAAATGGTTAATATTCAACAGATCATAAAACCGAGCCCGGTAAAGGTAGCTCTCACTCTAATAGCCCCTTTTATCGCTGGATTGATACTTACGTTGAACCTAGACGGGGCAATCGGCTTCTACCAGCTCATGCTCACCCCCGGATTCACCACTTACGCCGATGAAGCATACTTCTCATTCAACAACTACGTCCTCCTCTGGATACCCTTCTACGTCATCTCCTGCGCGACGGCCCAGAGAATCCGGATGAAGGGGAGCAAGGGGGTCCTCACAGCGTTCCTCATAATCACTTTCATAACGAGCTCGGCCGCCCCCGTGATCAACGCACAGGAGTCCACCATAAGGGATGTCCCGGACCAACCCTACGACGTCACCGAGACCGGGGTGATAGGGCACTATAGTATCTCCGAGGGAGAGTACACGCTGATAGCGGGGCCGACGGGCTCGGGGATATACGAGTACGTCAACCGACCGGTGTCGGCCGTCTCATTCACATCAGGCAAGAAAGGGGACCTCTGGATCAGCTACGAGCCCTCGAGCACTGGCCAGGAGACCCCCATCATAGAATCCCACTACACGGACGTGACCGAGTGGGGCTACACGACAGGCCCAGGGCCCTGGAGGACCCAGTTCTGGTATCCCGTCAACCCGGGGACAGTGGTCGAGATCAGAGTGACGCCGGACACATACGAGAGCACCATCGTCAGGACCTTCCAGAGGGACGGATGGGACGTCACCGAGTACCTCAAGAAGTACCACGCCATCAGCGGAGACATAACATTCGAGCTCACCTACACAGTCTACCCCGACGACACCGGAGAAACGACGCTCCTCGACGCCGACTTTGTCTACGAGCCCGAGACCCCCACGGTCTACGACGAGGTCACATTCACCAGCACCGCCCGGGTGGAGGGGGCAACCATAACCGAGCACAGGTGGTACGCCGACGGGGCCTACCTCTACTCCGTGGGGAACGCCGAGAGCTTCGTCTGGGAGAGCCCCCCCGCTGGGACCCACACCGTGATGCTCACAGTGGTGGATGACAAGGGGAACGAGGACTCCTACGAGGCCGATGTCACCGTCATGGACATCGACTTGATCATCATAGACTCCACGACGTGCAAGGGCGTCCAGCCCACCTCCCCCTACGATCCCATCGAGAGGACCAGCAGCTTCGAGTACCTGGACGAGCCCCACGTCTGGACCCGGTTCGGGAACGTCTACGGCCCCCACACCGTGGAGTACCAGTGGGAGTCAGGAGACGGGAGCATAGTCCGCACCACCACGTTGAACATCCCCGACGCCGCCGCGAGCGGATACGAGTACTGGGAGAGCTACAACGTCTGGGATGCACTACTCCTGGGGGACCCAGTCTACGACACCGTGATGAACCAGTCGGGCCAGTGGTTCGTACGGCTCAAGGTGGACGGGAAGGGGGTCGCCACATTCGCCTTCGACGTGCCGGGGGAGCTGATCCTCCTCGCGTTCGCCGAGAAGACCCAGCTCATCACCCGGGAGAAGACCCTCATCGGGGGACCTCACCCTCAACGACGAACCCGTGAGCGGGGCCATGATGAGCGTCCAAGTCAACCGGAACGGGAATCTGGTCGAGACCGTCCCAGGCTCCACGACGGGTAGCGACGGACACTTCAGCTTCGAGTGGGAGGTCCCCAAAGTCCCAATGACCTCGAAGCCCACCGCCCCCGAGGAGTGGAGCCTCGTGGTCAAGGCCACCCCCGTGAACACGGAGTACGGCACGGCGACCGATGATATCCAGGTGCAGGTCCTGCCCGTGTGGCTCAAGGTCAAGAGCATCCACCTCGTCCAGGTGGTGGAGGCGCCTGTCTTCACCGACTTCGGGGGGAGCTTCCCTTACCTCGCGGTGGACAAAGAGGCGGGGGTGCGGGTGGTGATCGAGCCCGTTATCCCCAAGGGAGTGACGGGTTTCTCGAACGCCGAGGTGGACGTCCGGCATTCCCGGTCCATCTTTTTCGAGAGCGCCACCAACTCCGAGGAGGTCACTGTGGAGGTCGGCTCCGAGCCGGTCCCCGTCGACTTCTACTTCACCCCCGCCCCGGGGAGGCACTGGCTCCAGGGGCAAATAGACCCCTCTAACAGGTACACGGATCTCGTCACCATGAGTAAGGACTACGTGGACGGCCTCAAGGCGGAGATTGTGGCTATCGCGAAGAGGATGGAGGAGCTGAAGCTCCTATTCATCCCGGTGGAGATGGGCGCCCTGAGCTACGACGACGGAGTGGCTCTCAAGGCCTGGAGCCAGTCCCAGGTGGACCTCATCGAGGATGCCTATCCCCTCCCCGCGGATCTCATAGAGTCGGACACATATCTCCTATCCCTCTTTGCCCCCATGACGACGGGCCCCCTCAAAGTGAAGCGGATGGCCCTGGTACAGTGGCTCACGCTGATCTCGGTGCTTGAACAGTCGAAGATAGTGGGGGTGCTCCCCGACAGCAACGACTGGTGGGAGGTGGACTCCCAGGGACAGAGGTCCGTCACGGGGTACTCCGCCTACGTCATGCGATTAGGGACCAAGTACGTCGACTATTTCGCACCCTACTACTCCAGGGCGGTTCTGGTAATGTACGGGGCGACTAAAGGGGTGACCGCCCACGAGATCGGGCACACCCTGGGGCTCAACAGGTACTACGGGGAGGAGGAGTACGATCTGCACCAGTTCTACGGGAAGCAGGTGAAAGGGCTCATCCTCAAGGACGGCAAGATCTACAACATCACCAATATGAACGAGCTCCAAGCCGCCTTCCCCCAGCCGGACGGCAAAAGCGCCAAAAAGATCTTCTGCTTCATGGGGACCAACGAGGCCACCCAGGGACAGTTTATCCTGGACACCTGGATCTGCGACGATACCTACCCCCCGCTCTTCCAGGCCCTCAAGGACCCGCCGGATGAGCCTGTGCTCTACGTATCGGGAACCATCTACAAGAACCGAACCACGGAGTTCGATAACTGGTACCTCACTACAGGGCTCCCCGACCCCGGGGACCAGGGAGAGTACACCGTCGAGTGCGTCTCGGACGCGGGAGAGGTCCTCTACTCCACCGACTTTGGGTACGAGGGCGAGGAGTATCTGGGCTTCGGATTCGTCATACCCTATCCGGAGGGCACCGTCAAGGTTCGATTTTCCAAGGATGGGGCGCTCCTAGGGGAGAGGGCTCCGACGGCATATCTCCCCGCCGTCGTCGTGGAAACACCTGACAGCGTGATGACTGCCCAGGGAACCCTAGACCTCAGTTGGTCGGGCTCGGATCTAGATGGGGACGCCCTCTTCTACTCGGTGCTATACAGCCACGATGGTGGAGAGAACTGGATGACCGTCGCCCTTGAGCTGGAGGAGACTAGTTACAGTCTAGATACCTCCCTCCTCCCGGGGGGAACACAGGGAAAGATCAAGATGGTGGCCTCGGACGGATTCAACATCGGGGAAGAGATCTCCCAGGGATTCTTCACGGTACCAGAGAAGGAGCCTTCCGCATACATCGAATCCCCCGTCGATTACGGCAGCTATGCCCGGGGAGCCGTCGTCCTCGAGGGGTCGGGTTTCGACCTCGAAGACGGGACCATCAGGGGACCGGAGTTGACCTGGGATTCGGACGTCGATGGCTTCCTGGGATCCGGTGGCAGGGTTGAGGGCGCGAGTCTGAGTCCGGGAGTCCACATCATCACATTATCCGTGGTCGACTCCGACGGGAATAGAGCCGAGAACTCTGTGGTGATGTCTGTTGTGTCTTTTTCGAGTGTGAGCCTCTTGACCCACAGAGTATGTCTGGGTATTGATGAATATGGTGCTCCCGTGGGGGTCGCTTCGAGGTTCGATGCTGACGCCGTGGTTTACAGCCTCGTGGACCTGGAGGGAGCCGTATTTGGGGATGAGGTTTATTGGGCCTTCGAGGGCCCCGGGGGGATCGTGAGTGAGGCCTCCGTCTCCCTGGAATATCAGGGGGAGGTCTATGCTTATGCGTTCCTTGATCTCTCCGAGTGGGGAGCGGGGGAGGTGAAGGGGGATTGGTGGGTCACCGTCTACCTGAACGGCGTGGAGGCTTCTGTCGAGGAGTTCGCCGTGGGGGGTGGGGGATTCTCGATCCCTATTCCGTGGTGGGCGCCTCTTCTCGGGGTCTTGTCCTTCCTCCTGTTCTCTAAATGGAGGAGGGGACCCGGGGTCCCGTCTCCGGTGTTATAGCAGCTCTAGATCACGAGGCGGTCCGCCGAGGCGGGGGGGAGGTATTGTTCAGCCCAGCCGATGCCGAGTTCGTGGAGTGTTCCGAGGCGGGGCACTCCCTGGGGGTCCCAGCCCATCATCTCGTAGTAGAGGTCTATGGCGTGGCGGAGCTCCTCGGGGATGACAGCGGTCTCGGAGAGGGCCCCGCTCGTCTGGGGGGTGAACATCCTGGGGGGCAGCCAGTCGTCTGCGGCGGTGAAGCCCGATCTCAGGTTGATGACCTTCGCCAGGGCCAGGGTTCTCTGGGCGACCTTGACCAGCTCGAACAGGGTCACGTCCCAGCCTGTGACCGCCTTGGTGAGTTCGACGTAGTCGGTGAAGCTCCAGGGCGGGAACTGGCAGATGCTGAGGGAGTTGGCGAGGACCCGCATCTCCATCCAGTACTTGTACATCCGCACTTTCTCGCCGCCCAGGCTCTCGACGGGTAGCTCCTCCGTGATGCCGAAGGGTCTGAGCTTCGCCAGATTGTTGCCCCTCATGATTGTGTCGTGGATGTTGTGGCAGTGGTCGGCCCCCGTCGGGGAGACGGCGTAGCCCAGGCCGAGGGCCCTCTTGAGACGGGGCTCGTGCATGGGGAACTCCTGGCCCTTGACGTGGACGGCGAACCTCTCGGCGTCGGGCCCCAGCTTCTCTATGGCTCTCTTGGTCCCCTCGGCGAGGAGGTCCCCTATTCCCTCCCGCCTCCCGATGAGTTCGAGGATCTGGAGCATGGCCTCGGCGTTCCCGAACCTCAGGTCTATGCCCCCTGTCATCTCGGGGGTGATGATGCCCTCCTCGTAGCACTCCATGGCGAAGGCTATGGTGGTGCCGG